>CAZZWW010000180.1:0-6437 GCA_964657815.1 Vulcanimicrobiota bacterium
CGCGCCGATGGACGGGAAGAAGCTGGCGTCGGCCACGTAGACGTTGTCGAGCTCGTGGGCCTTGCAGTCGAGGTCGAGCACGGACGTCCTCGGGTCCTCGCCGAACTTCAGCGTGCCGGCCTGGTGCGCCGTTCCGTTCAGCGGGATGCCCTTGCCGAGATACAGGCTGCGCTCGAGCATCATCGTGCTGGCGCCGGTGCTCGAGCACAGCTTCTCGAGCTCCTTCTTCAAGTCGTCGGCCGGCTTGATGTTGGTCTCGGTGACGTCGAGGACCACCTTTCCGCTCTGATAACTGATGCGGTTCTCGGCGAGCGGAATGTCCTCCGTCTGCAGCCAGAAATCCATCGAATGCCTGGCCATGACGTCGAACGGCATCTCGGGGAGCAGCTTGTCGAGGACGCCGGATACGGCCTCGCCGCGGATCTGCTCGCCATGCGAGGTCGCGCACATCTGGATGAAGCCCACGGGGTAATCGTGGTCCTTGGAGCCGAAGTAAAAGTCGCTGACGGCCAACGTCTTCTGGAACACGGTGTCGTTCGGCTCCTTCAGCAGGGCCATCAGGATGTTCATCTTGTGGCGGACGTAGTTGCGCCCGACGAGATCGGACTTGTTGGCGAGGCCTTCGGGGTGCGTGTCGCTGGCCGAACGCAGGAACAGGAGCGCCGAGGACAGTGCACCGCAGGCGACCACGACGATGTCGGCGGAATAGGTCTCGGCATGGCCGTCTCGGACGACGTGCACGGTCTTGACGCTGTGCCCCGAAGCGTCCGTCTCGAGACGCTCGACGTAGGCCCCGGTGATGAGCGTGAAGTTGTCGTGCGCCTTCTTCATCGGATCGACGCAGACCACCTGCGAATCCGCCTTGGCGTTGATCGCGCAGGGGAAGCCGTCGAAGGCGTCGCAGCGGATGCAGGGCGAATGCGGCGTCGGGCTGCCGTCGGCCTCCTGCTCGAGCATGATGCCGAGCGGCAGGTGGAACGGGGTGACTCCGGCCTTGGCCCAGTCCTCCGACAGCTGCGCGATGCGCGGCTCGTGCTTCACCGGAGGATGCGCGTAGGGCGTCGACGTCCAAGGCTCCAGCGGGTCCTCGCCGCGTTGGCCCCGGACCTGGAACAGCACCTCGGCCTTGCCGTAATAGGGTTCGAAGACGTCGTAGCCGAGCGGCCAGCCCGGCGAGATGCCATCGTGGGTCGCGAATTCCGTGAAGTCCTTCTCGCGCAGCCGGAGCAGGGCGGCGCCGTAGACCTTGGAGTTTCCGCCGACCCAGTAGTGCAGGCCGGGATGGAAGCTCTCGCCCTTCTTGCCGTACCAGGTCTCCTTCGCCTGGTAGGTGCCGTCGACGAAGACGGTCTTGGAATCCCAGTTCTTCTGCGAGCGCGGGAGATAGCCGCCGCGCTCCAGCATGAGCACCTTCTTGCCCGTGGGCGCCAGCACCGTGGCCACAGCCCCGCCGCCGGGCCCGCTGCCGATGATGATGACGTCGTAGTGCTCGGCCATGGGCTCACCCTGGAATTGGACGATCTCGCAACTGCGGCCACGGGCGGATCGATCCCGCACTGCGGCGGAAAAGGCGCGTCTCGGCCTATCCGAGTCCCAGTCGTACCTTGCGGCCGACCATCTCGGCGGCCCGCCGCAGCGTGGTGAGGGTCACGTTGCCGTCCGAAGGATCGAGAAGACGGCTGACTTGGCTTCGGCCTTCTTTGAGCCGCCCGCGCAACGCTCCATTGACTTGCCGCGGCGGCCGTCCCTAACTTGCCCATCCGGCGCGCAGCCGGAAGCGCCGCGCGCCTTGGCTCACACGGAGGCGATCCATGACGTTGCGCGTTTCGGGCAAGAATCTCGCGATCGGCGAGGCCCTGCGAACCCACGTTCACAGCCGTATCGACGGCGTCGTCGCCAAGTACCACGCCGGACGACCCACCGGGCACGTCACCATCGAGCCGGAAGGTTCGGGCTACCGCGCCGATTGCACCCTGTTCCTCAAGGCCGGCATCACGCTCCAGGTGGAGGCGCTGGCGCAGGAGCCTTACGCCAGCTTCGACAAGGCGGCCGACCGGATCGAGCGGCGCCTGCGCGACCATCGCAAGCGGGCGCAGGGACGCCACGGCGACAACAGCCACGCCAGCGAGATCGACGCCAGTGCCGCCGAGGCGCTCGCCCTGCCGCCGCTCTCCGAGATCGAGGACGACGGCGTCGACGACGAGCCCTGCTTCCCCGCCGTCGTGGCCGAGCATGCGACCGGCATCACCGAGATGACGGTCGCCGCCGCCGTCGAGAAGCTCGACGCGGCCGACTGCCCGGTGGTCGTGTTCCGCTACGCCGAGAACGCCCGCATCAACTTCGTCTACCGTCGCCCGGACGGCAACATCGGCTGGATCGATCCGCTCGGCGTCACCAACGGCCATTCCGCCTGAGGCGCTTTACCTTGAGTTAAGCCGGCTCCGTGATAAGCTGGCGGCGCGGGCGGCTGCCGCGAGGCCGCCCGTTTTCACGTCTAATGGCCCTTCGCCGAACGGGCACGGAACCTTGCCCCGGCGGTCGTGGGTTTCGCCCGGGCGGACAGACGTTTCCGATGGACCGGGATTTGCGTCGTCCTCCGCCGCATTTGGATTTCAAGTCTAACGATGACACTGACCGATCTCATCGCCCGCGACGCCATCCTGCCGTCGCTCAAGGTGGCGAACAAGAAGCAGGCGCTGTCGGATCTGAGCGAGCAGGCCGCACGCCATTACGGCCTGACCGCGCGCGAGGTCTTCGACGCGCTGGTCCAGCGCGAGCGGCTCGGTTCCACGGGGATCGGCAACGGCATCGCCATCCCGCACGGCAAGCTCGCCAAGGTCGATCGCATCTTCGGGGTGTTCGCCCGGGTCGAGAAGCCGATCGACTTCGAGGCTCTCGACGGCGAGCCGGTGGACCTGATCCTGCTGCTGATCGCGCCGGAGACGGCGGGGGCCGACCACCTCAAGGCGCTGGCGCGCGGCGCCCGCCTGCTTCGCTCGCCCGCCGTCACCGCCCGGCTCCGCGGCACCCGCGACGCCGGGATGATCTACGCCATCCTGGCCGAGGAGCCGAAGTCCTTCGCGGCCTGACGGCCTAGGCCTGCGAGGGCGTGAGCACGCCGGCGAGCACGTCCCGCATCGTCGTCGGGCGGCGTCCGAGCAGCCTCTCCAGCGCCGGATCGGTGGCGGCGAAGTCGCCGCGCCGCGCCGCGCGGTACATGCCGAGCAGTGCGTCGGCCATCGGTGCGGGCACGCCTTGCGCGACTTTGGTGTCGCGCCATCCCGCGTCGGGCACGACGACCCGCTTGACCTCGCGCCCGGTCAATTCGGACGCGATCGCGGCGAGGTCGGCCATGGTCAGCGCTTCGGGCGAGGTCAACGGCGGCGTGATTCCGTCCAGCCGGCCGTCTTCGGCGAGGACGATCGCATCCGCCTCCGCCAGGTCGGCCCGCGCCGTCCAGCTCACCGGGCCATCCTCCGGAGCGCGGATCTCGCCGGCTTCGAAGCCGCGGCCGACGAGGTGCAGCGCGCTCTCGGCGTAGAAGCCGTGGCGCAGCGACGTGAACGGCAGGCCGGCCTCGGCGAGGACAATCTCGGCGGCGTGGTGATCGGCGAAGGGCGAGGTCGCGTGCGTGCCCATGTGGCTGGTGTAGAGCACGCGCCGCGCGCCCGCATCGCGCGCCGCCTGGATCGCCGTCCGATGAAGTCTGCGGCCCGCCTCCCCAAGCTGGTCGACGGACACCACCAGCACCTGGGCAGCGCCGGCGAACGCCGCCGCCAAGTTATGGGGGTCCGCGAAATCGCCCGCAAGGAGCTGGACGCCCCGGTCGGCCAGCGCCGCCGCCTTGGCAGGGTCGCGGACGCTGGCGACGATCCGGTCCGCGGGCACGCGGCCGAGCAACGCCTCGATCACGGCCCGCCCGAGCTGGCCGCTGGCTCCCGTCACGACGATCATGGGCATTCCTCGCTTCCGACCGACGGTATCTAGGTCGGCTCTCCAGCCAGGCGATGCTCGTCGCGCGCCGCCTCCCAGACCTCCCAGGCGGCGCCGGCGTTGAGCAGGCCGATCGCGAGCCCGACGCCGAGGTCGGGCCAGGGCGAGCGCCACCACAGCGTGACGAGGCCGACGGCGACGATCGCCACGTTGGCGAGCGTGTCGTTGCGCGCCGACAGGAAGGCCGCCCGGGTCAGGCTGCCGGCGGCCGTGCGGTGACGCGCCAGCAGCAGCGCGCAGGTGGTGTTGACGGCCAGCGCGACGAGGCCGGTGGCTCCGACGGCCACGGCCTCGGGCGGCGCGCCGGAGGCGTAGCGGTGCCAGGCCATGACGAGCGTCGCGAGTCCGGGAACCAGGATGATCGCCGCGAGCACCATTCCGAGACGGGCCCTGGCCCGGACGCTCCAGCTCAGCCCGACGAGGATCAGCAGGTTGATCGAGGCGTCCTCGAGGAAATCCACGGAATCGGCGAAGAGCGACACCGATCCGCTGGCCAGCGCGACGACGATTTCCGCAGCGAACATGCCGAGATTGAGGCCCGCGACGGCGACCAACGTGCGGCGGAACTCAGGCACGCGTGCTCCGATGGCTGACGGGTTGACGGGCTCTTGCCGGAGGCGGCTGTCGCCGTCTCGGCTGAGGAGAACTCGGAAAGCCGGTTGCCAGCCGGCGTGGCGTCGCATCCCTATACCGCCGCAATCAGGAAGCTTCCATGAACCCGATCGTCCTCATCCTCATCATCCTGCTGGTCCTCGCCGCCTTCGGCGGCCTGCCGTCGCTCGGCCTCGTGACTTCGGCTACTTCCCGTCGGGCATCCTCGGGCTCATCGTCCTGATCCTGGTCATCATGCTGCTGACCGGCCGGCTCTGAGCCTCGCGACGCGGCGCCTATTCCTGGCGCTGCGTCGTCTTCGGCATCTCGTCCTTCTTGCCGGCATCGCCGACCGCGTCGGCGCGGTCGTGGGGCGCCTGGTCCATCCCGGGGCTCGCCTCGCCGCCGTGGTCGCCCTCGGAGAAGGGCTTGGCCGTCTTGCTGCCCTCGGTCTGGTCGAGCTTCTTGGGGTCGCTCATCGCCGCTCCTTCATGTTGCCGGGGCCAACCCTCAGCGGCCGGCCCAGTTCGCTGCGGCCAAGTGCGCCGCCTGCGCCACCCGCACCAGCTCCGCCTCCGACACGTCCTGTCGGGCGGCGAGGCGGTCGAGCAGCGCCTTCAACGTCGCCGCCGGACCCTCGTCGAAGCCGACCGTGGCGCAGGCGGCGTAGACCTCCTCGGCGTAATCGCGGCTCTGCGACATCGGCTCACCTCACCTCGAACCACGTCGCCAGCCCGGCGTCCTGCCGGCGCAGGTCGCCCGACTCCAGCGCCCAGCGGCCGGGATTGTCGGCGACGAAGGCGACGTGCTTGGCCTTGCCCGGCCCCAGCAGCACCGAGTCCCGCCAGTACGGGTCCCAGCCGTCGTCGAGGTCGTGCAGCAGCCGCCAGCAATGGCCGTGGACGTGCATGGGCTGGGCCATGTCGCTGCCGTTGCGCAGGGTCAGCACCACCGGCGTGCCGCGCTTGACGGTGAACAGCGGCTGGGCCGGCGGCCCGCCGGCGCCGGCGACGCTCCATCCTGTCCCCGCCGCCGCGATGGCGACGTCGTGGCGGAAGGCCTTCTCCAGCGCGATCCGCTGGGGCAGCAGCGGGTTGGGCGGGAGCCGGGCGATCGGCGGCTTGGCCGGCACCGCCTTGCCGGAGGTCGAGAGCGCCAGCAGCGGCTGCTCCGTCGCGCCGCGGAGCACCATCCCCGCCTTGGCCCCCGCCTCTCCAGGCAGGTCGAACATCAGCTCGAACCGCTCGCCCGGCCCGATCGGCACGGTGCCGCCGGCCGGCTGGAACAGCTCGCTCGGCTGCCCGTCGATCGCGATCACGCTGGGCCGCGCCCCGGTGACGGCGACGACGGCGATGCGCGAGACGCCGGCGTTCACCAGCCGCAGCCGCACCCGCGCCCCCGGCCGCGCCGCCCGGGTCATCGGCCCGGCCGCGCCGTTCACCGCCACCGTCTCACCCGGCCCGTCGCCGAGCACCAGCAGGAGGTCCTCCTCGACCGCGGGCGGCGCCGCCTCGTCGACGATCAGCACCCCGTAGAGCCCGCGCCCCGTCTGCGCCGCAGTGCCGGGCGCGGCGTGGGGGTGGTACCAGAAGGTCCCGGCGTCGGGCGGGGTGAAGCGGACCTCGAAGCGGCCGCCGGGCGGCACCGCCGGCTGGGTCAGCCCGGCGACGCCGTCCATGGCGTTGGCGATCCGCACGCCGTGCCAGGTCAAGGTCGTCGGCTCCCCCAGCCCGTTGCGCAGGGTCGCCGCCACCGCCTCGCCGAGCCGGACCCGGATCAGCGGGCCGGGCACCGTCCCGCCGTAGGCCAGCCCGCCGGCCGCCGTCGGCTTGGCCTCCAGCACCAGCGGCGCC
>CAZZWW010000181.1:0-6419 GCA_964657815.1 Vulcanimicrobiota bacterium
AACAAGAAGGCGATGTAATCGTCGAGTTTGATGCTGCGGCTCCCTACGGGGGGCCGTTTTCATATCAGGCTTGGCCGATTTCCGTGATGCGGTCCCAACCGTTGAGACCGAGCCGCTCCTGCGGCATGAAACGAGCCTTGTAGGCCATCTTCTTCGAGCCCTCGACCCAGTAGCCAAGATAGAGGTGCTGCAGGCCCAGGCGGCGCACCCGCTCGATATGATCGAGGATCATGAAGGTGCCGAGAGAGCGGCCGCGCTCCTCGGGATCATAGAACGAGTAGACCATCGAAAGGCCATCGGCGAGGAGGTCGGTGAGGCAGACGGCGACAAGCCGGCCCGGGCCGATCGACGTGGCGCCGACTCGATACTCGACGAGCCGGGTCTCGACGTGGCTGTCTTCCACCATCATCGAATAGTCGAGCACGGTCATGTCGGCCATCCCGCCGTCGGTGTGGCGGGCGTCGAGATATCCCCGAAACAGGGAATACTGCTCGGAACTCGGCTCGGCCCGCACGACGGTGCCGCGCAGGTCGGTATTGCGTTCGGCGATCCGGCGCAGGTTCCGCGACGGCGAGAATTCCTTTGCTTTCACGCGAACGGAGACGCAGGCGCGACACGCCTCGCATGCCGGCCGGTACGCGATGGTCTGGGAGCGGCGGAAACCGGACTGCGTAAGGGTGTCGTTGAGCCCGGCGGCGCGTTTGCCGATGAGGTGGGTGAAGACCTTACGCTCTTCGCGTCGTGGCAGATACGGGCAGGGCGAAGGCGCGGTGAGGTAGAACTGAGGGGCGTCGCGCGGTTCTCTCGACAAGTCTCGGGTCCCGGAATCGCCCGGCTCGGTGCCCGGCGGAACAGCTTAGCGCGACGCGGGACGCCTGCAAGCCACACGGAGCAAGGGAACCAGTCTTCGGTCTGCCGGAGCATAGATTTTGCGCGGCACGATCCTTTTCAAGGCAAGCCATGCACGCCGACGCGGCCCTGGCGAGAGCCACGGGGTCGCGGGTGATCGGGCCGGCCCCGGCCGCGTCGGCGATACGACGACGCGCCAAAGATGTGAACGATCCGTGTGCGGACAGCCGCAAGGCCGCGATCCGCGCGACAGGGTTAAAACGCAGCGGCGGCAGGGAGCGCCCCTGCCGCCGTCGAATTTCGTCAGAGGCCGAAGTCGCCGAGGACCGGGATGCCCTTGAAGACGCCGGTGGACGGCAGCAGGCCGGCGTTCAGGACGCCGCCGCCGGCCGGCACCGGCGCAATGTCGATCAGCATCATCGGGCCGCCCGCGCGGATGGCGTGGTAGGACGGCTTCGGCTGCGACGGCACCAGCCGTACTTTCTTGGGCTTCATCACGTGCTTGGCGTCGGCCGACTGCGTGAGAGCGAGCGAAGTGGTGGCGAGGACGGCAAGGGTCAGGCCGGTCGTCAGGGTCTTGCTGATCATGGATGGTCCTCTCGGGAGCGAAGGTTGAGATCGGGAGCACAAGCGAAAGACGTTCTTTCCTGGAGCGCCTCGATGACACGAGAGTGACAATGCCGCGCCGGCGGATCGATCGGTCTCCTGCCCCCCGCTCGAGGTCGTCGACCGCCGATCTGACGATAGCCGCGCAAGCCGCCTGGTGAGAAGAGCGAAAGTGCACGACCAACGCGTTTGCGGAGGACGCAACGGTCCTACACGCCGCCGGGCGACGCCGATCCCGGGCGCTGGGTCCGAGGCATCCGCCCGAAGCCGATCACCGCGAGCGCGACGATCAGGAGCGATACGACGACGTTCCAACCGGCGAGCGACAGACCGAGAATGCGGATGGCGACGGCATCGCAACGCACGACCCGAACAGTTTGGAGCTGGTGCAGGAAGTCGGCGCTGCTGGAGGCGTGTGCGGGCGTGCCGGTGCAATCGTCGGGGCCGGCCCAGAACCCCCACTCGACACCGGCGTGATAGGCGCCGAAGCCGGCCGAGAACAGGAAGAGGGCCGTCAGCAGAGCGAAGCACGCGAGCGCCAGCGGTCGCGAGCCGCGAGCGGCGGCGGCAACGGTGACCGCGCCGAGCGCCGTGCCATAATAATAGGGCAGCCGCTCCTTGAGGCAGAGCTCGCAGGGGGCGATGCCCGCCGCCTGGAAGGCGAAGGCGCCGGCGATCGTCAGCACGATCACACCGAGCGCGGCGATGGCGAGCATCGTCGGACGCTGCCGGGCGCCGCCGGCATCGATCGTCCCTCCGGCCAGCACGGCCATCAAATCACCTTGGCAGCGACCACGAAGCCCGCCGCGACGGTGAGTGCGAGGACGAGCATGAAGGCGCCGAAGTAGCGCTCGAGCAGGCGCTTGATCGGCTCGCCGAGGAGGTTGAGCAGCACGGCGAGAACCAGGAACCTCAGCCCGCGCGTGATCACGCAGAGCAGCACGAACAAAGGGAGATTGTAGCGGATGATGCCGGCGCTGATCGTCACGAGCTTGAAGGGGATCGGCGTCAGGCCCTTGAGCAGGATGAACAGCCAGCCTTTGTCGGCCAGGAACTCGCGGGCCTGCGCGAACTTCGCGCCGTAGCCGTAGAGGTGAATCAGCCAGAGGCCAACCGTGTCGTAGAGCAGCGCACCGATGGCGTAGCCGAGCAAGGCGCCGAGCACCGAACCGACCGTGCAGATCAGCGCGTAGAGCCAAGCCCGTTTCGGCCGGGCCAGCGACATCGGCACCAGGATGAGGTCGGGCGGGAGCGGGAAGAACGAGCTTTCGCAGAAGGCGATGACCCCGAGCCAGACGGGCGCCGACGGCTTCTCGGCAAGACCCATCGTCCAGCGGTAGAGCCGTTTGGAAGGGCCGTCGCCGCGCCGCGGGATCGCGGGGTCGATGGGCAGGCCGGCGGCTTGGCTCTGGTCGGTCATCGCGGGTTCCATCCGGCGCGCTCGGCCTGCACATCATGGCGTTGGGGCATAAAGATGATTCCGGCCGCGGCTCCTGGCTTGCCACGATAGGGTTGCGGCTTCCTTGCCACGCCCGGCCGCGCTTTGGCCACGATGCGGCCGCGGCGGTTCGACCTTCTGCCACGGTGATGCTAGGAAGTTGCCATGATGGCGACCCCCACGGCCAAGCCGGCCGCTTGCGAAACGGAAGGCGAATGGGATGATCGAGGTGCGTTGATCGCGGTCCGCTCGGCGGTCTTCAACGCCGCCTTCTACACGGCTTTCGTCGGGCTGATGGTGTTCGGCCTGCCATGTCTGGCGATGCGCCGGCGCGCGTGCCTGATGGTGGTGCGGCTCTGGGCTCGAGTCTCGGTATGGCTCCTGCAGGCTATCTGCGGCACGCGGATCGAGTTCCGCAACCTCCACCTGCTGCCGAAGGGTGCCTCGATCCTGGCGGTCAAGCATCAGTCGTTTCTCGAAACCTTCGCGCTGATCACGGTGCTCGACGATTTTTCCTACATCCTGAAGAAGGAGCTGACCGACGTGCCGTTCTTCGGCTGGTACGTCAGGGCAAGCGACCAGATCGCGGTGGACCGCTCGAAGCGCGGGGGCGCGATCGCCCGGCTGAAGATGGCCGTGCAGGAGAGGCTCGGCGCCGGGCGGCAGGTCGTGATCTTTCCCGAAGGCACGCGCCGGCCGATCGCCGCGCCGCCCGACTACAAGGTCGGCGTCGCGGCACTCTGCGCCAGTTCGAGCGTCCCCTGCACGCCCGTGGCGCTCAACACCGGGCTGTTCTGGCCGCGTCGCTCCTTTCGTCGGCGGCCCGGCACGGTGGTCATCGAATTCCTGCCGCCGATCGCCATTGGACTCGCCAAACGCGACTTCATGGCCGCGCTGCAGAACGCCATCGAGCCGGCGACCGACGCTCTCGTGGCCGAGGCCTTCGGAGCGATCCGTCGCGGGCCGACGAAGAGCGATGGCGCCGCCGGCGTTCTTCGTGCGGTGCCGCGCGCCTGACCTCAGCCGGCGCTGCCGAGCACCTGCATTCGGATCTGCGAGACGCCGGCGTGCAGCATCCCGAGCATCCCCGCCGCGCCGCGCGACACGTCGAGCACGCGACCGCGCACGAAGGGACCGCGGTCGTTCACCGTCAGGATCGCCTGGCGTGCGTTGGCGAGATTGGTGACGAGGACCTTGGTCCCGAAGGGGAGCGAGCGGTGGGCACAGGTCGCCGCGCCGACGAACCCGCCGTTGGCGGTCCGGCTGCTGCCGGAATAGAAGGAGGCGCGTCCAACCTGCGTGCCGCCACCGACGGCGGCGACGTCGCTCCCGATCGCGCTGGCCGCCCGATGCGAGCGAATCGCCATGCGACCTGCCATCCGATGATGAACGGCATGTGCGTAGGGCCTGTATCCACCGTAGACGCCGACCTGTGCAGCGATCGCGTGGTGATGCCATCCGCGATAGCGGCTTGCGGCCTGCGCCTCGCCATCCTGCATGAGGGCCGTTGCTGCGAGCACAGCCGTGATGATGATGGTCTTCTTGGTCAAAGAACGTTCCCCGTCTCGTTTCAGAGCGGCGCCTCCTAATGAAGATTTGTGGTTCATCCAAGTCTTGACCTGAAGATATTTCTAACGCAGACGAATTTCACTATGGCCGATCTTGATAAAGCCGAACAAACCTGCGCCTTGTTTCGGACAAGTGATCGGCTTTGACGTGAAAATGCGCCGTCGATCGTGACTGACCCACCAATACGCCAATGCGACTGGTATTATACTTGCTCTTTCCTCTGCGAAAGAACGAACTATAACGCTGCTGGTGAACCCAAACGCCATGCCGAGCGGTCAGATTTTCGACGTAGGTGCGTAAACGGCGGGGCGGTGTAACGCGGCGAGATCGTGATCCATGCAGTTCGTGCATAGCAGATGGATGCACTCCCGCACGGAACGCGTGCCAAATTGGCGAAGGCGCAAGCCGTGATCGGAATCATTCTTGCCGGAGGCCGCGCCAGCCGGATGGGCGGCGCCGAGAAGGGCTTCCTTGAAATCGGGGGCGTTCCGATCGTCGAGCGGGTGATCGCCGCCCTTCGCGGGCAATGCGAAACCATCGTCATCAATGCCAACGACGACCCGGCGCGCTTCGCTGCCCTCGGATGCCAGGTCCTGCCCGACACGCTACCCGACCGTCCGGGTCCCCTGGCCGGTCTCCTGGCCGGGCTCGACCATGTGGCCGACCACCGGCCCGAGGCCGGCTTCGTCCTGACCGTGCCGGCCGACGCCCCGTTCCTGCCGCGCGACCTCGTCGCCCGGTTGGAGGATCGCCGCGTCGCCGATGGTGCCGCGATCGTACGTGCGCGCTCCGGCGACAACGATCATGGTGTCGTGGCGTTGTGGTCCGTCGCGCTGCGCGAAGACTTGCGACGGGCTCTCGTGGTCGAAGGGCTGCGCAAAGTCGGCGCCTTCGCCGCGCGACACCCCCTCGCCACCGTCACCTGGCCGTCTCACCCGTTTGATCCGTTCCTGAACGTCAACACGCCCGATGATCTCGCCACCGCGGAGCGCGTCGTAGCCGGCTCGTGGCAGGCCGGTGACAGGCTGTGAAAGACCATGGCTCCGCTTGTGGACAAGCCAAAATGGCTCTGCTACCCGGGATTATAGGCTACGATGCTTCGAGGCGCAGTAGCCTTTCCCCGTTGTGACCATGCGGCCGCCGCGCCGACAAAGGATGAAGCGTGCAAGTTCTCGTTCGCGACAACAACGTCGACCAGGCGCTGAAAGCGCTGAAGAAGAAGATGCAGCGAGAGGGCATCTTCCGCGAGATGAAACTGCGCGGTCATTACGAGAAGCCGTCCGAGAAGCGCGCCCGCGAGCAGGCCGAGGCCGTCCGCCGCGCCCGCAAGCTCGCCCGCAAGAAGATGCAGCGCGAAGGCCTGCTTCCGATGAAGCCGAAGCCGGTCCCCGGAGCGCGCTGACGGCCTTCGCTTGTTTTCGACCGACACGCCGGGCGCTTTGCCACCCTTCGGCCGGAGCGCGCCATGCGCGCTTGTTTACCCTTTGGCAAGGCCGCTCGGGTAAGTCCTGGTTAAGCATCTTCGCAGCGTCCAATTCTCGCCGGATTGGTTGCCCTTATGGCGAACAACGCTTGCGGCCCGACGGCTCGGGGCGACCAGGACAATGGGAATGACCGCAGCGCTTTCGCTCGACACGATCCGCCCCGCCGCGAGCCTCGCGGGCGCTCTCGCGCTGGCGTTGGGGCTTGCCGCCTGCGGGGGCTCAAGCGGCCTCAACGGGTCCCCGAGCGCGCCGGGCACCGGCGTCGCCGAAATCACCCGCGAAACGCCCGAGGCGGCCCAGGCCAACCTCGCCTCCCTCAGCGACGTCGTCGAGCGCAATCCGCAGAGCGTCGAGGCCCTCACCACGCGCGGCGTCGCCTACGCCCGCAACGGCCAGTACGACAACGCCATCGGCGACTTCAGCCACGCCATCCAGCTCGATCCGAACAGCTCCGCCGCCTTGACCGACCGCGC
>CAZZWW010000182.1:0-1555 GCA_964657815.1 Vulcanimicrobiota bacterium
TCATCTTGTGCTTGTGCATCATCATGTGAAGACGCTTGTGCATCATCATCGGCTCCGGGGCCATCGGCGCAGCCGCCGGGGTGAAGATGTGGAACGGATCGAGGTCGATGCCGAGACCCTGGCCCATGCCGCCGACGAGCTGACCCGGAATGGCGGTGACGCCGTTGATCGCGCCACCGAGATCCTGCGCGAAGGCCGGAGCGGCCGAGAGCATGAGAGCACCAGCGAAAGCGATCGACGTAAACTTGCGTACCATACGAAGCTCCTCCTTGAGCATTTTAAGCCACGAAACGGCCAAAAAGCTGCATAGCTGTGCTAGCGCCGCCTGTCGAGATGGGGGCGGTCACAAAGTAAATGCTTCTCTTGGGCGACGCAGCGTCGCAACAGCGCCCGCACGGCCGCGAAGCATGAAACGATAGACTCAGGCACGCTTGCGGGCAGGCACGCTCTTGCTGGGCGCCTTCGTCTTCGCCGTTGCCTTGGGCGCGCCCTTACTGGACGCCTTGGTCGGCGCGGCTTTCGACGTTTTCGCAGGAGCAGCGTCAGCCGGCGGCGTGGCGTCCGCCTTGCCGCCGCCTTCGCCCAGGCTGCGCCGTAACGCGTCCATGAGGTTGACGACGTTGCTGGGACGGTCCGTTGCGGCCTCGCCCGGCGGCGGCCGCCCGTCCTGCTTGGCACGGATCAGCGCGACGACGGCATCCTGGTAGCGGTCCTTGAAGTCCTGCGGCTGGAACTTGCCGGCCTTGGTGTCGATGATGTGCGAGGCGAGATCGAGCAGCTCCTTGGTCAGTTCGACCTTGGGGATGTCGTCGAAATAGGCGCCGGATTCGCGCACCTCGTAGGCGTAGCGGAGCGTCGTGCCGAGAAGCCCCTGGGAACGCGGCTCGAGCATGATCATGCGTTCCTTGCCGAAGAGCACGACGCGCGCGATGCCGACCATGTCGCGCCGGGTCATCGCCTCGCGGATCACCGCGAAGGCTTCCTCGCCGACCTTGTCGTCGGGTGCGAGATAGTAATTGTTGTCGAAATAGACGCGATCGATCTCGGCCTTGGGCACGAACTTCTCGATATCGATCGTGTGGCTCGATTCGATCTTGACGTCGGCAAGTTCGTCGTCGCTGACGACGATGTAGTCGCCCTTGGACACCTCGTAGCCTTTGACCCGGTCGTCGCGCTCGACGACGTCGCCGGTCTCGGAGTCGACGTATTGTTGCTTGAGCCGGTTGCCGGTCTCGCCGTTGAGCATGTGGAGCGAGACCTTCTCGCTCGAACTCGCCGACGGGTAGAGAGCCACGGGACAAGAGACGAGGGAGAGCTTGAGATAGCCCTTCCAACTGGGACGCGGCGCCATACGCTTTACTCCGGAACGCACTCAACGTGGATGAACGAGCCGCTGCATCGCGCGGTTCCGACTGCGAGCCTACGCGGAACTGCGCCGAAGAGAGGCACGTTGCGACCACACGCGTCCATCATCGACCAAAGAGGTTAACGTGGCTTCGCTACACGACGGTCCTGCCGGACCGGACGATCCCCGCGACCCGCCCGCGCCTCCCGG
>CAZZWW010000182.1:1565-6413 GCA_964657815.1 Vulcanimicrobiota bacterium
CGCCGGTCGAGGAGCCGGGCGAGACGCCGCCGACCCGCGAGGAGCCCGGCGTCGGCGATCCCGCGCCGTCCGAGGCGCCGATGATCGCCTGATGCGCCGGAACCGGTGAAAAAAGGCGGCGTTGGCGCGGTGCGGTCGGCAAGTCCGCACCATATCAATCCCCTAGGCGCTTCCCGACCCGCAGCGAGGACACGATGGCCAACAGACGTTTCAACAAAGCTTCGAGCGATCTCGAGAGCGACCTCGCCGACCTGCGCGACGATATTTCCCGCCTCGCGGGATCGGTGACCGACCTGCTCAAGTCGCGCGCCAGCGAAGCCTCGGATCAGGCATCCAGTTTCTTCGGCAAGGCGCGCGATCGCGCCTCGAGCCAGGCGGCGGATGCCCGCGACGAGGCCCGCCGCCGCGCCTACGACGCGCGGGACAAGGCCAGCGCCTACGCCTCCGATGCCCAGGATCGCTTCTCCAGCTATGCCTCGGACGCGCGCGACCGTGCGACCGGCTACGCATCGGATGCGCGTGATCGCGCCGCGGGCTACGCTTCCGACGCCCAGGATCGCCTCGGCGCCTTCGGCAGCGACATCGAGGGGCGCATCGAGAAGAACCCGCTGACCGCGGTGGTCGTCGCCGGTGTCGCCGGCCTGCTGATGGGAATGCTGAGCCGCTCGCTCTGATGATCGGCTTCGTCGCGCGGCTGATCGGCGGAGCGGTCTCCCCGCTGGTCGATCAGGTGACGGCCTTCGGCGCGAGCCTTCTCCGGAAGCTCGCGCTTTTCGTTGTCGCCGGTCTCTGCATGGTGGTCGTGATCATCGCGCTCACCGTCGCTTTCGACCTGTGGGTCGCCAGCCTCGCCGGACCCATCGTGGGCGCGCTCGCCGTGGCCGGCCTCTACCTGGCGGTAGCGGTCGGGGCGGTGGTGCTGGCGATGCGGGGAGGTGCCAAGCCGGCGCAGGCCGGCGCCGAAGAACCCGAGCCGGTCGCTGCGGCGGCCGCCAAGGACGAGAAGGTCGACCAGTTCACCGCGCCGCTGCTCGCGATGCTGGCCAGCCTCGGACTGCGCCGCGAGCAGATCGCCGTGCTCGCCGGCGCCAGCCTCGCCAAGCGCCTCGGCCCGGTGCCGCTGGTGGGGATCGCCATCGTCGCCGGCTTCCTGATCGGACGCCTGTGGCAGGGCTGGGACTCGCTGGTGTCGAGCGACCTTGTCGACAGCGTGCTCGACCTCGTCGTTCCCGGCCGGCGCGAGGCCGAGACGGAAGCGCGCGACGAGGCCGCTTAGAGAGAGGCCCGGCGGCTCAGCCGACCGCGGTCTCTTCCTTGCGATGGGACTTGCGGTCGAAGAACAGCGCCTGGCTGATCACCGCCTTGAGGCTGTCGACGCCGAACGGCTTGGTGATTAGGAAGGCCGGCTCGGGCGGCGCACCGGTGAGGAAGCGTTCGGGATAGGCGGTGATGAAGATCACCGGCACCGAGAACGTGTCGAGGATCTGGTTGACCGCCTCGAGGCCGGAGCTGCCGTCGGCCAGCTGGATGTCGGCGAGGATCAGGCCCGGCCGCTCCTTGCCCACGGCATCGACCGCCTCGGTGTGGGTGCGCGCCACGTTGACCACGCGGTGGCCGAGTTCCTCCACCAGCGTCTGCAGGTCGAGCGCGATGAACGGCTCGTCCTCGATGATCAGAACGTCGGTGCGGATCTGGTTGGCGATCTCCTTGCCGGCGGCATCGATCAGCCCGGCGGCCTCGGCGGGCGTGCAATCGAGGACGCGCGAGACCTCGGCCGTATCGAACCCCTCGAGCGAACTCAGCAGGAAGGCGATGCGGGGACGCAGCGAGATCGCTTCGAGGTTGCGCCGGGCGCCGTGCTCGTCGCTGGAAAGCTCGACCTGGTCGGTGTGCTCGTTGACCGGCATCGAGCGCCAGACCTGCAGGAACGACTTGTAGAGCGCGGCGCGGACATCCTTGGTCGCATCGAACCCTGCAGGATCGGCGACGATGGATTCGAGCGTCGCCAGAACGTAGGCGTCACCTCCCGACTGGTTTCCGGTCAGCGCGCGGGAAAAACGGCGCAGGTAGGGAATATGGGAGGCAATCGCTTGAGAGACCGACATCGAAACCCCGGGACAACACTCGATGCGATTCTCATGGAACCTTCATCGTAGATCCGCATTCGAACGCGTCTCGCCGGCATCGGTTCCATGGGATAGGAACAATTTCGAGCTTGCCGCGTTTGGCTCCTGCTGCGATTGGTTCGCGCCGAGCCGAGGGGTTCGTTACCACAGTTCGAGTTCGTGTCGATGTCGAAAAACGTGTGCTCCAGAGCGTTAAGCGGATGGAGACGTTTTGTTTCGAATTGGGTGCGAGGCTGCGTCGAGCGTGCGGCTCCAACAACATCGAGGTAAGCCTTTGTCGTCCCTTCGTGTCAAAAAAACGACTGCAAAGCCCGAGATTTCGGATCAAATCGGTCGCCAGTTGCGATCCGTCTACAACGACTTACTTGCACAGCCAGTCCCCGACAGGTTTCTCGACCTCTTGAAGGATCTCGACACGCTCGTGCCGTCGACCGCCTCTCGGCCGGCACAACCCAAGGTCGCCGAATGACAGGTGCCGATACGGCCCATGATGAACCCGAGACCGACGCCGAGGCGGCCTCCCCCGAGACTGTGACGCCCGTTGTCCCAGCGCCGCGCCCCCAGGCCAGCGCTCAGATGAAGGCCGACCTGATCGCCGTCATTCCCAATCTACGCGCCTTCGCCGTCTCGCTCTGCGGCAACCCCGACCGTGCCGACGATCTCGTGCAGGAGACGCTGGTCAAGGCCTGGAGCAACCTCGGCTCCTTCGTCGAAGGCACCAACCTTCCGGCTTGGCTCTTCACCATCCTGCGCAACATCTACTATTCCGAATATCGCAAGCGCCGTCGCGAAGTCGCCGACACGGACGGCGCCATCGCCGCCAAGCTCGCCGCCGCGCCCGCGCAGCACGGCCACATGGACTTCCTGGACTTCCGCGCGGCGCTGCAGCGGCTGCCGACCGACCAGCGCGAGGCGCTGATCCTCATCGGCGCCTCCGGCATGTCCTACGAGGAGGCGGCCAACGTCTGCAATTGTGCCGTCGGCACGATGAAGAGCCGCGTCAATCGCGCCCGCAACCGCCTGTCCGACATGCTGGCGCTCGCCGCCAACGGCGAGTTCGGCAACGACGGCGATTGGCAGGCGATCGACCCGATCTTTCTCGGCCAGCGCTTCTCGCGCACCGGCAGCGACTGACGGCACGACACGCCGGAGACGCCACGGCGCCCGTTTTGACAACCCACCGATCCTGTTCGAAGAGGGCGCGCCGACGTTTCGGCCCACGCCACAGGATCGCGCCATGACCGCTGCCGCCACCCGTTCGGAAACAGACAGCTTCGGCCCGATCGACGTGCCGGCCGACCGTCTCTGGGGCGCGCAGACGCAACGCTCCAAGCAGAACTTCGCCATCGGCGGCCAGCACGTGCCGATCACGGTGGTCCACGCGCTGGCCAAGGTGAAGCGCGCCGCTGCCGAGGTGAACCTCGCGCAGGGCTCGCTCGAAGCCGAGTTCGCCGCCGCGATCGTCGAGGCCGCCAAGGACATCGAGAGCGGCGCGCTCGACGATCATTTCCCGCTCGTCGTGTGGCAAACGGGGTCCGGCACCCAGTCCAACATGAACGTCAACGAGGTGATCTCCAACCTCGCCAACGAGAGGCTCGGCGGCCAGCGCGGCACCAAGACCCCGATCCACCCCAACGACCACGTCAACCGTGGTCAGTCTTCCAACGATTCCTTCCCCACCGCCATGCATATCGCGGCCGCGACCGAGGTCAGCCACACGCTGCTTCCGGCGCTGGCGAAGCTGCGCGAGGCGCTCGACGCCAAGCGGGCCGCCTTCGACTCCATCATCAAGATCGGCCGCACCCACCTGCAGGACGCGACACCGGTGACGCTCGGCCAGGAGTTCTCCGGCTACGTCGCGATGATCGCCAATGCCGAGGCGCGGATCGGGATGACGCTGCCGGGACTGCTGCAGCTGGCGCAGGGCGGCACGGCCGTCGGAACCGGCCTGAACTCGAAGAAGGGGTTCGACGTCGCCTTCGCCGCCAAGATCGCCGACTACACCGGCCTGCCCTTCGTGACGGCGCCGAACAAGTTCGAGGCGCTGGCCTCGCACGACGCGCTCTCCTTCGCGCACGGCGCGCTGAACTCGCTCGCCGCCGCGCTCTACAAGATCGCCTGCGACATCCGCCTCGCCGGCTCGGGCCCGCGCTCGGGCATCGGCGAGCTGCTGCTGCCGGAGAACGAGCCCGGCTCCTCGATCATGCCCGGCAAGGTCAACCCGACGCAGGTCGAGGCGATGACCATGGTCTGCGCCCGCGTCATGGGCAACGAGACCACGGTGGCCTTCGCCGCGAGCCAGGGCCATTTCGAGCTCAACGTGATGAAGCCGGTGATCGCCTTCGCCTTCCTCGAAAGCGTGCGCCTGCTCGCCGATGCCGCGGATTCCTTCCGCGAACATTGCATTGAAGATTTGCAGGCCAACGAGGCTCAGATCAAGGAGCTGCTGGGCCGCTCGCTGATGCTGGTCACGGCTCTGGCGCCGACGATCGGCTACGACAAGGCGACGAAAGTGGCCAAGACCGCGCACAAGAACGGCACCACCCTGCGCGAGGAAGCGTTGAACCTCGGCTACGTCACCGGCGAGGAGTTCGACCGCGTGGTGCGCCCCGAGACGATGATCGCGCCGGAGGATTGAGGGCAATCCGTGCCCTCGAGAGCGATATGATCGTCGGGCGGGGCGGAACCGATGGACCTTATCGTTCGCCTTGAAGCACGCTGA
>CAZZWW010000183.1:0-6394 GCA_964657815.1 Vulcanimicrobiota bacterium
AGGAAGCCCTTGATCTGGGCCTCGGGCAGCGCTCCGGTGAAACCGTCGATCGGCTGCCCCCGGTCGAAGGCGTAGACCGCCGGCACTGCGCGGACGCCGAGCCGGCTCGCGATCTGCGGATGCGCATCGATGTCCATCGTGGCAAGGGCGAACTTGCCCGCGGCTCCCTTCTCCGCGCGCTCCAAGGAGGCCTGCACGCCTACGCAGCTGTCGCTGCGCTTCGAGAGGAAATGCACGACGACGGGTCGGCGCTGCGACTCGACGAGGACGTCGGTCGAGAAGCTCTGGGTCGTTACGGCCTTCGCCGCGCCCGACACTTGGCCCGGTTCCACCGCGCCAAGCGTAGCCAAGTCCACCATGATCGTCGCAGTCCTTCGCGTTTCGTCCACGCGGAAAGATGGGCCGCAGCATGGCGGAGCGCAACCTTGGCCACGAGTGTGGCGCGCGCGCCACAATCTCTAATTGATCCACCCTAGAGGACGCCAAGGGTGTCGTCACGCACGGAGACGTTGCGTTAGTCTTCGCCTCGAACGGGGGTTCACCGATGAAACAGCTTCTGACAGCGACGATCGCAGCGTCGACATGCGTCCTCATGGGTGCGGCAGCCATGGCCGCCGATCTGCCGACGCGGCGGGCACCCCCCGCCCCGCCACCGCCGCCGGTCTTCACCTGGACGGGTGCCTACATCGGCGTGAACGCCGGATACGCGTTCGATGCGGGGCAAAGGAGCGTCATCTCCGCCGAGGATGGTCTTGGGGTCAATCTCGCGGACGGTACCCGGCCTAGCTTCGGCCGGATGCGCGGCGACGGCTTCAGCGGCGGCGGTCAGATTGGCTACAACTACGAGCTCGCCGCGACACCGTTCATCAGCAGCAATCTCGGCTTCGGCGCCGGCGGCATCGTCCTCGGTGTCGAGGCGGACGCGTCCTACACCGACATCCGCAGCAACGCCTCCTATTTCAGCGACCGCCTCTCGACCTTCAGCGGCCGCACCGACTTCGTCGGGACGGCTCGCGGCCGGCTCGGCCTCGCGATCGACAACGCGCTCCTTTACGGAACCGGCGGCTTCGCTTACGGCAGCGCCCGGTCCGGCGCGAATTTCTACGGTCCTACCGGCAATCTGACCTACACCGGCTCGAGCGACTCGCTGCGTACGGGCTACGCCTACGGCGGCGGCATCGAATACGCCCTGACGCCGACGTCACTCTTCAACGTGTTCCGGGCCAGCGCGGTGACGGTGAAGGCGGAGTTCATCCACTACGATCTCGGCTCGTACAACCTGCGGCTCGCCAATACGGCGGGAGACCCTGCCGGCTACAACCAGCGAATCAAGGTGAGCGGCGACATCGTCCGCCTCGGCCTCAACTACAAGTTCGGCGCGATCGCCGCCGCCCCGGTCGTCGCGCGCTACTGACGCGACGTTCCGAAATCAGGGTCGGTCGACCGCCTGATACGATGTGAAAGGGTGCCCGAGGGCGCCCTTTCGTTCGTCCTGTCACGATCCGATGTCTTCCCTCGGGCCTCGGTCTCGCAAAGCGCCGTCCGCTGTGGTCAAACGCGAGCCATGTGGCGCGTCGACGTCTTCACCTTGTTCCCGGCCATGTTCCCCGGACCCCTCGGCCTCTCGCTCGCCGGCGATGGCCTCGCGCGTGGCATCTGGTCCCTGGCCGCGCACGACATCCGCGAGCACGGGCTCGGTCGCCATCGTGCCGTCGACGACACGCCCGCCGGGGGCGGCGCAGGCATGGTGATGCGCGCCGACGTGGTCGCCGCGTCCCTCGACGCGCACTTGGCCGAGGACGATCCGCGTCCGCGACTGCTCATGTCGCCGCGAGGCCGCCCTTTGACCCAGGCCCGCGTGCGCGCCCTCTCCGCCGGACCCGGCGTCGCGATCGTGTGCGGACGCTTCGAGGGCGTCGACGAACGCGTGATCGCCGCGCGCGGCCTCGAGGAGGTGTCGATCGGCGACTACGTGCTCTCGGGTGGCGAGATCGCGGCGCTGGCCTTGCTCGACGCCGGTGTGCGGCTGCTGCCCGGCATCATGGGCCACGACCTCTCCGGCGTGGACGAGAGCTTCGAGAACGACCGACTCGAGTACCCACACTACACCCGCCCGCGCGAGTTCGAGGGCCGGCCTATCCCGGAGATCCTTCTCGGCGGCGACCACGGCCGCATCGCCAAATGGCGCGAGGCGGAGGCGCTGCGCCTGACCCGCGAGCGCCGGCCCGACCTGCTGGAGCACCCGTGAGCTGGTCGCCGCAGCAGGAAGCGGCGCTGCGCGCGGTCTCGGCCTGGCTGAAGCGCGGCGAGCCGCAGGTGTTCCGCCTGTTCGGCTACGCCGGCACCGGCAAGACGACGCTGGCCAAGCAGCTCGCCGCCGACAGCGACGGCGCCGTCTGCTTCGCCGCCTTCACCGGCAAGGCCGCGCTGGTGCTGAAGGGCAAGGGCTGCAGAGACGCGCGCACCATTCATTCGCTGATCTATCGGCTGCGCGAGAGCGACGCCGAGGAACCGGTTTTCGTGCTCAACGACGAGAGCGCCGCTGCCAAGGCCGACCTCATCATCATCGACGAATGCTCGATGGTCGACGAGGATCTCGGCCGCGACCTGCTCTCCTTCGGCAAGCCGGTGCTGGTGCTGGGCGATCCGGCGCAGCTGCCGCCGGTGAAGGGCGGCGGCTTCTTCACCGAGGCCGAGCCCGACGCCATGCTGACGGAAGTGCACCGCCAGGCCGCCGACAACCCGATCATCCGCATGTCGATGATGGTGCGCGAGGGCCGGCGCATCCCGTTCGGCGCGTACGGCGAGAGCCGGGTGCTGCGGCGGGCCGAGATCGACGCCGGGCTGGTGCAGGCGGCCGACCAGGTGCTGGTGGGCATGAACAAGTCGCGTCGCGGCTTCAACGCCCGCATGCGCCAGCTCGCCGGGCACACCGACCCGTTCCCGCAGGTCGACGAGAAGCTGGTGTGCCTGAAGAACGACAAGACCAAGGGCCTGCTCAACGGCGGCATCTGGCTGGTCAAGACCAAGGCGGCGACGCGCTCGGGCAAGCTGCGCTACGGCGTCGTGCCGGACGACGACTCCGCCCGCAAGCCGACCCGCATCGCCGTGCGCCCGGAGTACTTCACCGAGGGCGAGGAGGCCGTGCCGCCGGCGTTCCGCCGCAACTCCGACGCCTTCGACTACGGCTACGTGCTCACCGTGCACAAGGCGCAGGGCTCGCAGTGGGACGACGTGGTGCTCTTCGACGAGAGCGGCGCGTTCCGCGAGAACAAGAACCGCTGGCTTTACACGGGGATCACGCGAGCGGCGGAGCGGTTGACGGTGGTGGTGTAGAGGCGCGGCTGTCGTCCGAGAAGCGGCAGCCATGGCAAGCAAAGTATCACGCAAAACGAGAGCACGTCACCTCTGCCGCGGTTGGACGAGCGTCTTCGACACATTGACGCTGAACACCGCGAACCCCCGCTTCTCGAAGAGCCGGCGCGCAGGTTCGTTGAAGCTCCAGGCGCTGAGGTCCACGCGGTCGATGCCGCGCGAGCGGGCCAAGCCATCCACCTCGTCGAGCAGGGCGCTGCCGACGCCGCGGCGCCGCGCACCCTCGGCGACGGCGACGTGATGCACGAAGAGCCGGCGCAGGCGGTGAGTCAGGGCGGTGGCGGCGATGTCCTGCACCTCGCACCAGACGTAGCCGACGGCGCGTTCCCGGATCGAAGCGATGAACACGTGGTGTCCCGGCTGCCGGATCTGCTCCGCCAGGAGGTCCGCGACCTCGCGTGGCCTCGGATCGACCTTGAAGTAGTCGGGGTTGCGCGTCGCGTGGAAAGCCTGGACGACCGTGTTCAAGGCGACGATCGTCTCGAGATCGTCGGCCCGGGCGGGGCGGACGACGATCGGGCCGGCGTGCGGGAAGGTGACGAGCATCGCGCCTTATAGCGGGTCCGCAGAGCATGCATCCAAGCTCATGCCCCTCCCCCGCGCCCGCGCGCCGCACATGACATCGACCATCGCGGGCTCTACACTCACCCTCTCAGACAACCTAGATAGACCGAGCCGCGGCTCGCCGCGCAAAGGAACCACCGTGTCCGCGGACGTGATCGCCCTGCACAAGCCTGCCGTGCCCGCCCTCGTGCCGAGCCCAGCTCCCGTTCCGAAACCGGCTGCTGAGGCGAAGCCGGAGCGTGCCCCGCTCGCGCTGCCGCGTGCCAAGACCGGCGTGCTGCTGGTCAACCTCGGCACGCCCGACGGCACCGACTATTTCTCCATGCGCCGCTACCTCAAGGAATTCCTCTCGGATCGCCGCGTGATCGAGACGCCGCGCCTGCTGTGGTGGCCGATCCTCAACCTCATCATCCTCTCGGTGCGTCCCCAGGCCAAGGGCAAGGATTACGCCTCCATCTGGAACAAGGAGCAGGACGAGAGCCCCCTGCGCACCATCACGCGCGGACAGTCCGACAAGCTCACGGCCTGGCTGAAGGACGGCGGTCTCGGGGACGGCGGTCGCGACGTCGTGGTCGAGTGGGGCATGCGCTACGGCAATCCCTCGATCAAGGCCGGCATCGACTCGCTCGTGAACCAGGGCTGCGACCGCTTCCTGCTGGTGCCGCTCTACCCGCAATATGCCGCGGCGACGTCCGCCACGGTCTGCGACAAGGCCTTCGAGGCGCTGGCGACGATGCGTTTCCAGCCGACCATGCGCGTCGCGCACCCCTACCACGACAGCCAGGCCTACATCGACGCGCTGGCGCACTCGATCCGCGACGAGGTCGCCAAGCTGCCGTTCAAGCCGGAGGTGCTGCTGGCCTCGTTCCACGGCGTGCCGCGCGAATACGTGGACAAGGGCGACCCCTACATGCGCCAGTGCATCGAGACCTGGCAGCGCCTGCGCCATGCGATGGGGATGAGCGCCGACGAGTTCCGCATGAGCTTCCAGAGCCGCTTCGGGCCGGCGGAGTGGCTGCAGCCCTACACCGACGAGACGATCAAGAGCATGGCCAAAGCCGGCGTGAAGACGATGGCGGTCGTCGCGCCAGGCTTCTCCGCCGATTGCCTCGAGACGATCGAGGAACTCGGCGAGGAGAATCGCGAGTATTTCGAGGAGAACGGCGGCGAGCATTTCGCCGCGCTGCCTTGCCTCAACGAGTCCGCGGACGGCATGCGCGTCCTCGAGGATATCGTCAGACGCGAATTGGCCGGCTGGGTGTAGACGGGCCGGAACCTGCGGCGGGTTTGCCGTGCTTTCCTTCGGTTCTTGCATTCGTCCCGGCACGGGTTCCCGATCAAGGCCGATCCATCGCCGGACATTATTTTTAGGCCTCGAAAAGACAGCGTTCCCTCGCGGCTTTGTCCGATCGCCTGCCGCGTCGTCTACCGCCCTCTTGCGTCACACCCCAAAACAGCTAATTTCTTCGCGCGTCCCGCATTCCGTTCTTCGTGGGATTGCGTGTCCGCTTCGTTGCTCGGCGACGAAGTCTCTACGTAGCGCCGTCGCGACCTGCCAGCGTTCAGCATGGGCAGGTGGCGGAGAAGAGAAGACCTGGAGCGTCGTCTGCCGCATCGCGGCAGTCGAGATCGCAGGAGTCTCCCCTATTTCTGCGCGGTCAGCTGCGGCTGGGCGTTGGGCGCATGCGAGAGCAACTCGTCGATGCGCTCGCGCTCCTTCATGAACAGTCCGAGCATCCGGCCGTCGAACTCGCGCGTGCGCGCGAGCTTGACCTTCATCGGGTCGACGAAGCGGCCGTTGATCATCACCTCGTAGTGCAGGTGCGGGCCGGTGGCCAGGCCGGTCTGGCCGAGGTAGCCGACGGTCTGGCCCTGGCGCACGTGGGCGCCCTCGGTGATGCCGCGGGCAAAGCCGGAGAGGTGGTTGTAGGTCGTCACGTAGCCGTTGGCGTGGGCGATCTCGATGCGACGGCCGTAGCCGGAACTCCAGCCTGCCTGCTGGATCGTGCCGTTGCCGGCTGCGAAGATCGGCGAGCCGATCGGGGCGGCGAAGTCGACGCCGGTGTGCGGGCGGCCGTAGCCCAGGATCGGGTGGAAGCGATAGCCGTAGCCCGACGTGATCTTGAAGTTCAGCATCGGCGCGCGGACCAGGAATTTGCGGGTCGAGCGGCCGTTGGGATCGTAATAGTCGACGGCGCCATCGTCGGGGGTCTGAAAGCGGTAGTAGCGGTAGGTCTCGCCTCGCGTGGTGATCGAGGCGTAGAGCAGCTGGTTGGGTCCCCCCTCCTCGTCGCCCTGGTCGTAGAAGGCCTGGAACGTGTCGCCTCCGGAGACGCCGCGCTGGAAATCGACGTCGTTGGCGAAGATGCGCACGAGGTCGTCGATGACAGGCTTGGGAATCTCCTGCTTCAGCGCCGTCTCGTAGAGCGCGTTGTAGAGGCGCATGGCGGAGGGA
>CAZZWW010000184.1:0-6300 GCA_964657815.1 Vulcanimicrobiota bacterium
GCCGCGGCGAGCCGCTTCCTCGACGGTCTCCGCGGCTTCACGCGGACGCGCCCGGTCCACGGCGAGTGCGGCGGCTACATGGTGCTGGGCCAGACCCTCGTCGACGCCGCGGGCGAGACCCACTCCATGGCCGGCCTGCTCGGCGTCGCCACCTCCTTCGCCAGGCGCAAGATGCACCTGGGCTACCGCGACGTGACGCTCGCCGCCGACGGCTGCCTCGGCCCGGCCGGCACGGCGCTGCGCGGCCACGAGTTCCACTACGCCACCGAACTCGCGAACGACACGCCGGGCGACCCCTTCGTCCAGGCGCGAGATGCCCATGGCGGCGCGCCCTTCGCTGCCGGCGGCCGCCGAGGCCGCGTCACCGGGAGCTTCTTCCACCTGGTGGCGCGGGCCGACCGGGGTTCGTGACGGGGAAGCCTGGTTCGCCGGCGCTCGATCCCTGCGCCGCTACGAGCTGCCCTTCGACATCAACTCGATGAAGTTGCGGTCGAGCGCGGCCGGTGCGCCCTTGACCTTGCGCGGGCGAGGTCGTGCCACCGGCTTCGCCGCGACGACGACCGGGCTTTCGCGCTTGGCGACAGGCGCGGGCGCGGTCTTCGAGGCGCGCTTGCCGAGGATCGCCGGCGGTGCATCGCTGCGCAGCCGCTTCGGTCGCGTCGCCACCGTGTCGAAGGGACGTGGCTGCGCACCGCGCACGGGCGCGGCCTCGCGAACCGCGGCGGCACGGCCGCGCTCGCCGCGATCCTTGCCATCCGGGCGGCCCTTGCGGTCGCCGTTGCGGCGGGGTTTGGAGACGTCCCCCGCCGCCAGCCGCTGGGTGCGCCGCTCGCTCTTCAGACGCTCGCGCTCGGCATGGTCTTCGAGGCGCTTGCGATCCTCTTCGGTGAGGAGCGCGACCTTGGCGCCGTCGTCCCACGGCACCATCGTCCCGGCGCCGTCGCCCATGACCGCGACGAGGCGGTTCGGGATGCGGCCGAGGCAGGCGAGCCCGGCCTCGGAGAGCTCGTAGACACCGCCGTTGACCGGCGTCACGACCGCCTCGACGCCGAGCTCCACCGCGAGGCTCGCGTGAGCCGCGAGGTGGGTCGGGCTGCCGTGGACGGGAATGGCGAAGCGCGGCTTCACCGCATCGTACATGACGCGGAGGTCCGCCCGCACGGGATGGCCGGTGACGTGCACCGTGTCGCCCCCGAAACTGTCCTCGGACGTCACGATGCGGGCGCCGAGCGCGCGCAGCTTGTCCGTGACGGCGAGGATGTACTCCTCGTTGCCGGGGATCGCGCGGGCCGACATCACGACCGTGTCGCCGGCCTGCACCTTGGGCAGCCGCGAATCGCGTCCGCCCGCGAGCTTGGCGAGCGACGCGTTCTCCTCGCCCTGGGTGCCGGTGCACATCAGGGTACAGCCGTTGCGCTGGGTGCCGCCGAGCTTGGAGGCGTCCTCGAGGAAGGGCGGGACGCCCTTCATGAGGCCGAGCGCCTCGGCGGCCGCCGCGGCGTCGCGGAGGGCACGCCCTGCGAGCGCCACCTTGCGGCGCGCCGCCTTGGCGGCCTGGGCCACCGACGCCATGCGCGCGACGTTGGAGCCGAAGCTGCAGACGAAGACCATGCCCCGGGTCTCGCGCATGACGACCTCCAGCGCGCGCCTCACGGAGGCTTCCGAGGTCGACGGCGCCTCGCGGTCCGCGTTGGTCGAATCGCACAGCATCAGGTCGACGCCCTGGCGGCCCAAGCCCTTGAAGGCGCCGAGGTCGGTCCGCGAGCCGATGCCGGGGTTTTCGTCGATCTTCCAATCGTTGGTCTGGAGGATCCTGTGGTCTCGCGTCTCGAGGCCGAACGCGACGCAATCGGGCGTCGAATGCGCGACCCGGACGGTGCGGATGCGGAACGGGCCGACGTTCAGCGTGGTCCCCGGCTCGAAGGTCTTGATCTTGACCGCTCCGCGCAGGCCCTTGTCCTGGAACTTGCCCGTCAGCATGCGGGCGGCGAACGGGGGCGCGTAGATCGGGCACTTGGCGAAGGCCGGGAAGTAGCGGGTGATCGCCCCGACATGGTCCTCGTGATAGTGCGAGACGACGAGCCCCTTGAGCTTGCCGCCCAGCGCGGTCAGGAACCGCGGATCGGGCATCACCGCCTCGACGCCGACGGTCTCCCGCGGCGCGAAGGTCGTGCCGGCATCCACCAGGACCCAGCCACCCTGCGTCCCGTAGAGCGTCAGGTTCATGCCGATGTCGGCGACGCCGCCGAGCGTGCAGACGACGACCGTTCCGGGCTTCGGGTCGGGAAGGCCGGCGAGCGCGGGATCCGCGCCAGGGGTCATGGTCAAATCATATCCTTGCGAACGTTTCCGCGCGATCGACCGGCCCGACGGTCTTCCCGGTACCCTTGGCGCGATCCACGCCGTGGCAGGTGCAAGCTTCGGGCTGCGGTGAAGATCGTCCGCCCATTTGGCGTCTGTCGGTACTGCCGGCTCAGGCGAGACCCCTGGTCATTGCGCAGCGTCCAAACACGGCGGCGCAGCCTACAGTTAAGGGGGCGGCGCTTCATCAGCAAGACGATCCCCCGTGTTCTCAACGGAAGAGATGAATCGTGGAAGGACCTCGCGCGCCGATCGGGCCGCGACCTGCGGCGCCTTCATGGCGTCGGCGAAGGTGCGGATGGGGGCGCCGGCCGACGCCGTGAAACGCAAGGTGTTCGATGGCTGCAAGGTCGAGGGACGACGCTAATCCTGAATGACAAGTCGGCAAATTTTCGGCATGACTGAGATCATCGCAGCCACAAAGCTTTCGCGTTCTTAACTATCCGTGATCACACGTTTTCGTGATAACAATACTTCTCTTAATCTCGCCGCTTTATCACGGTTACTCGTCGGTGTTGATCCGAGGGGTTCAGGAATGCGTAAGATTCTGCTCACGACTGCCATGCTTGCTTTGCCGGGAGCGGCCGCCGCCGCCGATCTGCTGGCGCGCCGCGCGCCGCCGGTGTACGTGCCGGCCGCACCGCCCCCGCCGGTGTTCACCTGGACCGGCCTCTACGTCGGCGGCCAGGTCGGCTACGACTTCGGCAGCGTCGGCGCGCGCGCCAACATCGCCGGAACGCCGATCGGCCTCGCCTCGAGCAGCGTCGGTGCCAACGGCGTGATCGGCGGCGCGCATGTCGGCTACAACTACCAGACCCACGGCATCCCCTTCCTCGGCAACGCGGCGGCGGCGAGCTTCGTGTTCGGCGTCGAGGGCGACGTCGACGGCAGCAGCGCCAAGGCGAGCAACGTGCTCGGCGGTCTCGCCGCCTACAGCTCCAACACGATCCAGGGCTCGATCCGCGGCCGTGTCGGCGTCGCGGTCGACCGCGTGCTGTTCTACGCGACCGGCGGCGCCGCCTTCGCCAACCTCGACAACGGCTACGTCAACACCTTCAACGGCGTGACCGACCAGTTCAGCCACACCCGCGTGGGCTACACCGTCGGTGGCGGCGTCGAATACGCGATCTCGAACAACTGGTCGATCCGGGCCGAATATCGCCACACCGATTACGGGCGCACGGCGGACCTCCTCGTGAACACGACCAACGGCGGGGTGCGGGTGCACCAGCGCGATCTCGATAACCGCGCGCAGATCGGCTTCAGCTACAAGTTCGACTTCCTGTCGGCACCGGCGCCGGTCGTCGCCCGGTACTGAGGGCGGCGGCGATCGCCGGGCCAGCCGGGATCCGCTGGTCGCGCGTGATCTCGGCGGACCCTTCCGCCCGTCAGACCGGCTTCTCCGCCTTGAGCGCCCAGACGCGGTGCGGCACGAGCAGGGGCTCGCTCGGGAACTGTCGCTTCAGCTCCTCCTCGAGATGGGCGTCGAACAGCGCCACGGTCTCGGACGCGAGCGAGGCGCCGATGCCGGCGGACGCGCGGATGCGGCCGCGCCAGGCCTCGTGGGTGTAGGCGACCTGCACGTCGAAGGAGAAGGTCTCGAGCGCCTCGAAGCCGCCCTCGGCGGCGTCGGTCAGCCAGGGCGGGTAGAGGCCCGAGGTGTAGCCGAGATGCCAATCGGGATTGTAGCGCTCGACCAGCCGCTCCGTCATGGCGACGACGTTGCCGCGCATCGGCAGCCAGTCGAAATGGGCGATCACCAGCCGGCCGCCCGGCACCAGCACGCGGGCGACCTCGGCCACGGTGGCCGCGCGGTCGAACCAGTGCCAGCACTGGCCGGCGGTGACGAGGTCGAAGCCCGCCGCCGGCAGGCCGGTCGCCTCGGCGCGGCCCTGGACATAGGTCACGCCCGTCGCCGCCTCGCGGTCGAGCCGCGCCGCCTCCGTGAGGAGGTGCTGCTCGGAATCGATGCCGGTGACGCGGCAGCCGCGCAGCGCCAGGCCGCGGGCGATCGTGCCGGTGCCGGTGCCCAGATCGAGCACGGCGTTCTCCGGCATCACCCATCCCTCGGCGAACAGGCGCTTGAAGAAGCGCGGCGGGAAGCCGGCGCGCCACTTGCCGTAGTCGCTCGCCGTCTGGCCGAAATTGACGGCCGGCGCCTTGACGTCGCGCAGCGCCGGCCGGCAGCATGAAACGGACGTTGGGCACCCTCTACTCCGCGTTGGCCTGCCTCGGCAGCATGCGTCCCAGGATGTTGTCGCGCCGCAGGAACAGGCTCACGGCGACACCCGCGAGGTGGAGGGCGACGAGGGCATACACGACGAACTGCACGTAAATATGCACGCCGAAGGCGATCTTGCCCTGCTCTTTCGAGATAGGAAGCTTGGGAAAATCGAACAGCCCGAGGATGCTGATGGGGTGGTCGCTCGCCGAGGACATGACGTAGCCGGAGATCGGCATCGCCAGCAGCACGAGGTAGAGCAGCCAGTGCGTGGCGTGGGCCAAGCCCTTCTCCGCCGCGGGAAGGCGTCCCGGCAGCGGCGGCGGCCGGTTGAGGACGCGATAGACGATCCGCGCCGCGACGATCGCAAGCACGAGGAGACCGAGCGTCTTGTGCAGCGAGGCGTAGTCCGCGGGCGATCCGGGGATCGGCGCCTCGAAGAGGTTCTTGTTGTCCTTCATCGTCTTGAACTCGGCGAAGATCCAGCCGAGCGGGACGATGACGAACATCAGCAGCGTCGTGACCCAGTGGAACCAGCGCGCGCCGACGTTGTAGCGCTGGGCTTCGGGCGGTAGCCCGGTCGTCGACCAGATCGAATAGTCGGCCATTCGCGCATCTCCCGTTGGTCCCGCCGTCCTAGCACGACCGCGCCTGGCGGCGGCAGTCCGTCGAAATGCACGGCGGCCGTCCATGCGAAGCGCGGAAAAGCAAGGCCGCCGGGCGAATTTTCTTGGTCGGGACGCGGTTCGGCCGCAACTGTTTCCGAAATGTCGCGTTCTAAAATCATCCTGTCCCGCATCGGGCGGCGAAACGGGATGGCAGGACTTCCCGGCGATCTTCGCGGGAGTTGAGTTTCGAGGCTACGCGTATGTCGATCGCGGACCATTTCCACCATGCGCCGGACGCCGGTTTCGTCCGCAACTTCGACGGTGATGCCGCTCGGCGGCAATTTCGCGTGTCGATGGTGCTCGTCGTGGTGATCGCGGCGGCGGCTGCGGCACTCGGCGCTGTCGTGCGATTCGACGGCCCCGCCGGCGCGTCGTCCGGTCCCGTCGCGATGCCGATGACCCCGCCCCATTACGCCGGGCGGCTCTAACGCGGTCCGACTTCTGAAGAGAGAGCGTCGTTCACGACCTCTTAGTGTGTCCAGGGCACAACAACACGTCGAATGCGGCACCCGGCTCATGGCACGGGCGTCGGCTATGGCGTAGTTTGCGGGCGGATTGGCGGGACACGCTTTGATACCAACCAGCAATTATGGTGGTACGCGCCGCATGGCGCGTCGTTTGGCCTGTGCCGCCGTGGCGTTGGCGCTCGGCGCCTGTTCGACCGTGCCGAACTCCGGACCGACGCGGGCCAACGTGGTCAGCACGAGCACCGCGTCGGACAATCCATACCTGTTGATTCGCCTCTCGGATTTCGTGACCCAGAAGCTGGCGAGCTTCCCCGGCCCGAGCCTCTACGGCAAGTTCGGCGACTATCGCGGGCCGATCGAGCAGCGCATCGGGGTCGGCGACACCGTGGTCGTCAACGTCTTCGAGGCCGCGTCGGGGGGGCTGTTCTCGCAGCCGGTCTCGACCGCCGACACGACAGGCTCGCATTCCGCCACCGTGCCGCCGCAGGTCGTCCAGCGCGACGGCACGATCACCGTACCCTACGCCGGGCAGGTCGAGGTCGTCGGCAAGACCACTCCGGACGTCGAGAAGCTCATCGTCGAG
>CAZZWW010000185.1:0-6297 GCA_964657815.1 Vulcanimicrobiota bacterium
GGTCGTGCTCTCGCTCGTCGAGGAGGCCGCGGAGTTCGGACGCCTACCGGCGCAGATCGAGGCCGGCCTCGATGCGCTGCTCGAGCTCGAGTACATCGACGGAGGCGGACACGACGAGGAGCCGGGCTACTGGCTCTTTCGAAAGCTCACCCGCAAGGGCGCCCAGTTCGTGCGCGCGACCCGCGAGCCGCGAGACTGGGAGCGGATGAAACGCCATTTCGAGACGCGGGGCGTGGCGCCTCGCTGAGGCTCCGTCGGCCGCTCTTTTGACAAGGCGGACGTCCAAACGCGCAACCCGAATCCGAGCGTGGCGAGAGGTGCCGGACAAGGTGAAGAGCTTGAGGTTCGTTGCGATTGCCGCCTGCGGGTTGCTGATCTGGCCCGCGGCGGGGAGCCATGCAGCCGAGAACGGCGGCATAGGCAAGGCCAGCTCCGGCGGCGGCACGACGCTCGCGGCGGTGCGCAAGCGCGGAGCGCTGCGTTGCGGGACGAGTACGGCCTATCCCGGCTTCGGCGAGGTCGACGCGTCTGGTCGCTGGAGCGGGTTCGACGTCGACTTCTGCCGCGCGGTGGCGGCTGCCGTCTTCGGCGACCCGGGCAAGGTCGAGTTCGTACCCGAGACAGCCAAGACGAGGCTGAACGCGCTCCAGAACGGCGAGATCGACGTGCTCAGCCGCAACACGACCTGGACGCTCAGCCGCGAGAGCGCCCACGGCATCCTGTTCACGGGGATCACCTTCTACGACGGGCAGGGCTTCATGGTGAAACGCAGCCTCGGCGTCGGCTCGGCCACGGACCTGTCCAGCAAGAGCATCTGCGTCCAGCAGGATACCACGACGGAGCTGAACCTCGCCGACTACTTCCACGGGCGCGGTTTGCCCTATGCGCCCAAGACCTTCCCGACGGCCGAGGAGGCGGAGCAGGGCTATCGCGACGGACGGTGCGCCGCCTACACGACCGATGCGTCCGCGCTCTTCGTGATCCGCGCGGCCATGGCCGATCCCGAAAGCAACGTCATCCTACCGCAGATCATCTCGAAAGAGCCGCTCGGCCCGGCAGTGCGGCAGGGCGACGATCAATGGTTCGAGATCGTGCGATGGACGCTCGACGCGATGATCGACGCGGAGGAGATGGGGGTCAGCCAAGCCAACGTCGACACGGTCGCCAAGGGCGACAACCCGCGCATCAAGCGCCTGCTCGGCGCCGAGGGCAATTTCGGCCAGGGTCTCGGCCTCACCGCGGACTGGGCCTACCGGATCATCAAGACCGTCGGCAACTACGGCGACGTCTATGCACGCAATCTCGGAGAAGGATCGAGGCTGCAGATCAAGCGCGGCCGCAACGCACCGTGGACGGCCGGCGGCCTGCTCTACGCCGCCCCCGTTCAATGATGCCCGCACGAAGAGACCCCAGCCGGCGACCGGGGTCTCACAATTCCATCCGACGGAGGCTCGATTAGGCCGCGCGCAGGTTCGAGGCGGCGGACTTGCCGGTACGGCGGTCAGCGACGACCTCGAAGTCGACCTTCTGACCTTCCTGGAGGTTACGCATTCCAGCCTGCTCGACCGCACTGATGTGGACGAACACGTCCTTTCCACCATCGTCGGGCTGGATGAAGCCGTAGCCCTTCTCGGCGTTGAACCACTTGACAGTACCTTGCGCCATAGAGGCATTCCTTAGAGTCGTTGACGTATCGCCGTGCAACCAGCGCGGCGGATCTCTCGAAGAGTTTCCGGGACTTTCGACGCATGGATAACCATGCGAAACCAAACCTTCGGCCTTGTCGATTGAATCGAGAGTTAGGAGGCAAACGCGGTCAAGGCAAGGCATGGCCGAAGCTTAGCCGGAGCGAAAGATGGTGCGTCCGTGGCTTTTTCGCGGACGCTTTATCATTCATTGGGCCGGGCGGCGGATCGCGGTGATTCTTGTTGTATTGTCCAGCCCGGCGATGCGCTGCCGAGCATCCGCGAGCGGCTCTTTCGCGACCAGCATGTGATGGCCGTTCGCGTGGATCAGCGTCCCGGGATCGCTCATGATGCCGACATGGCCCGGCCAGAACACGAGATCGCCGCGTGCGAGCGAGGTGAGCCGACGATCGGTCGTGACCGGTGTTCCCGACGTCTCCTGCATGTGAGTGTCGCGGGGCAGGGCGACCCCCGCCATCGCGAAGCTGAGCTGCACCAGGCCGGAGCAGTCGAGCCCCTGCGGCGTTCGGCCGCCCCAGAGATAGGGCGTTCCGAGGAGCCGCTCTGCGACGGCGACGCCGTCGCGATCCGCAGTCCGATCGAGGGCAAGCAGGTGAGCCAGGACGACATGGCCGCCGCCGTGAAGCTTCGCGAAGATGCCGTTCGTATCGCGCACGGCGACACGGGCGGCGAGCGGCAGGGCGGCGACGATGGGCTGCTTCATGTCGGGCGCCGGGTACACGAAGGTGCGGTTCACGACGACTTGATGGGTCGGCGTGCCGACCTCGTCGGACAGCCCATGCGTGGCGACGTAACCGACGTAGCCGTCCCGCTCAGCCTGTATCCAGGCCCAGCCGTCCTCCTCATCGTACACATGCACGACCTCGCCGAACAGGAGCTGTGTGTCGAGCGCGGCATCCGGGCGCGGCTGCCGCTTGAGGTCGAGGATCTCGGCCGACACTTGGCAGCGCCGGCCCTCGACGTAGCGCTCGGCCTCGACGATCCCACGCAGCCGCGCGGCGGCGAGGTCGGGGCGGGCGGGTGTCAGTCTCGGATCGTGAATCGTCATCGCGCGTCGCTTGCCTTCGGCAGGTCGTCCTGGGCGTGGGCGGCCTGGACCTTGCCGCTCTCTGGGCGCCCGGGCCTGTTCGCCGTTGCCGAGACGTCAAACACCGGACCCGAAGCGGCCGCCGGCTCCTGCTCGACGCCCATTTCGTCCGACGCCATCCCAGTTCTCCAGCGACCCAGATTGGGACGCTCCTTAAGCCTTCGTTAGCGTTAATTCTTTATGGATTGCTTGTCGCCGACAAGGCTCCAGCCACCTCGAAGAGGCCCATGCCCTCACGTCGCCATCTCGCCGCCCTGCCTTCCGCGTTGTTTCTCGCGATCGCGCTGGCCGGCTGCCAGAGCCCTTCGGCGCCCAGCTTCGCCTCCGTTCCCAACCCGCCGCCGCCGAGCGATCAGGAGCGGCTGCGCGCCTACGCCGACGAGATGGCGCCGCGCTACGGCGCCGATCCCGAGAACAGGGCGATCGCCCTGCGCTACGCGATGGCCCTGCGCGGCCTGACCCGGCACGCCCAGGCGGTCGCCGTCTTGCAGCGCCTCGCGGTCAAGAACCCGCACGATGCCGTCGTCCTCGGCGCCTACGGCAAGGCGCTCGCCGATGCTGGGCGGCTGCAGGAGGCCGCCGACGTGCTCGAGCGTGCCCACGCGCCCGAACGCCCGAACTGGACAATCCTCTCCGCGCAAGGCTCGGTCGCCGACCAGATGGGCGATCACGCCCGAGCCCGCGACTACTATTCCGCGGCGCTGAAGATCGTGCCCAATCAGCCGCAGGTCCTGTCCAATCTCGGGCTTTCCTACGCGCTCGAGCGCCGGATGCCGCAAGCCGAGCAGACCTTGCGGGATGCCGCCGCCCAGCCCGGCGCCGACGCGAGGGTGCGCGAGAATCTCGCGCTGGTGCTGTCCCTACAGGGCAAGTACGCCGAGGCAGAGGAGGTGTCGCGACGTGACATGCCACCGATCGACGCCGCCGAGAACGTCCAATCGATCAAGCGCATGATCGCCCAATCCGAAACGTGGAAGGACAAAGCGCGTGCGCCCCACCGGGCGACGGCGTCCGCCGGTCGGACCGCCGGCGCGACACGGACGGCCTCCGCCGACGACCTGCAGTAGCCTCACTTCATCGACGTGATCTGGATGATCGCAGGCGTCAGGATCACGGCGAAGAGCACGGGCAGGAAGAAGACGATCATCGGCACCGTCAGCTTAGGCGGCAGCGCAGCCGCCTTCTGCTCGGCCTTGAGCAGACGCATCTCACGGCTTTCCGCCCCGAGCACGCGCAGCGCCTGTCCCAGCGGCGTGCCGTAGCGTTCGGCCTGGACGAGCACGGTGACGATCTGCTTGATCGACTCGACGCCGGTGCGCTGCGCAAGGTGCTCGTAGGCCAAGCGACGCTCCGGCAGATAGGACAGTTCTGCGGTGGTCAGCGTCAGCTCCTCGGCAAGGGGGATCGACTGGAGCCCGATTTCCTGCCCGACCTTTCGGAAGGCCTGCTCGATCGCCATGCCGGATTCGACGCAGATGAGCAGCAGGTCCATGGCGTCGGGAAAGGCGCGACCGACCGAGGCTTGGCGCTTGGAAATCTTGTTGCGGATGAACACCTCGGGCGTCTTGATCCCCATGTAGGCGCACGCGAACACCGCGCCCGTCTTCATCATGAAGGGGTAATCGAGGGTCAGGACCACGAAGATGTAGAAGCCGCCGACGGCGGCGAAGACGATTGGCGTCACCAGTCGAAAGAACAGGAAGCCGGTCTCCGCCTGCGGACCGCGAAAGCCTGCCATCGCCATCTGGCTCTTGGCCTTGTCGCTGCCGAGCCACTGGGTCAGGTTGAAGCGATCGACGATCGACTTCATGTAGGCTTTCGGTTCCTGGCGTAGGCTGCCCTTGGCGTTGAGCTTTTCGCGCTCGCGGGCGCGAATGCGTTCGCGCTCGGAAGCGACGTTCTTCATCCGTTTGCCGAGCTTGTCGGTGACGACCAAAGGCTGAGCCACGGTCAGCACCGTGGCGAAGACGGCGATGGCCACGAGGATGGAGGTCAGCGCGTGCGGTTCGAGGAACGAGAACACCAGACCTCCTTCAGATATCGAAGCTGATCATCTTCTTCATGACGAAGATGCCTGTGCCCATCCACACCGCGCAACCGGCCAGCACCATGTGCCCGGTCGGGGTCACGAACAGCAGCGAGATGTAGGCCGGGCTCGTCAGCCACACGAAGGTCGCGACCAGAGGCGGCAGGCAGCCGATGATGCCCGCCGAGGCCTTGGCCTCGCTCGACATCGCCTTGATCTTGCCTTTCATCTTCTTGCGGTCGCGCAACACGGCGGACAGGTTCGTCAAAGCCTCGGCGAGATTGCCGCCGGCCTTCGCCTGAATGTTGATGACGATGGCGAAGAAGTTGGCCTCGGGCAGCGGCACGCGCTCGATCAACCGCTCGCAGGCGTCGGACACCGTAAGGCCCATCGCCTGGGCCTCGACGATGGCGCGGAACTCCGTCTTCACCGGCTCCGCCGCCTCGCCGGCGATGTTGCGTATGCAGTCGCCGAGCGGGATGCCGGCCCTGATGCCGCGCACGATGATATCGACAGCGGCAGGAAACTCCTTGAGGAACTTGTCCAAGCGTTTCTTGCGCTTGCGGTTGATGTACCAGCGCGGCACGCCCAGGCCGCCGATCACCGCGGAGCCGGCGATGATCATCGGGCTGCCGCTGAAGAAGACGGCGCCGGCCACGGTCACGAGGCCCGTCACGGCCGAGACGACCCAGAACTTGGTCTTCGACCAGTCGAGGCCCGCCTGCGCCATCCGCATCTCGAAGGTGATCTTCTTGCTCTTCGCGCGCTGGTCGATCTCCTTGAGGCTGTCGGCGACGGCCTTGCGCCGTTTCGCGGCATCGTTGACGCGACCGCCGGGGCCGATGATCGACGAACGGGTCTGTAGCGCGTTCTTACGCTTCTCGGCCTTCGCCTCGCCGGACAGGTAGGGATAGAAGACGACGTAGAGGACCACGCCCACGCAGAGCGCGACGACGATCGGCAAGCCGATCTGCTGCAGATTCGCGACGTGCAGGTCCATGGCGGCGGTCTCCCGACTAAACCGTGGTCTTGACTTCGGCGGCATCGAGCGCCGCGGCGAGCCGCTGCTCCTCGCCGTAGTAGCGGGCGCGTTCCCAGAACCGCGGACGCCCCACGCCCGTGGAGCGATGGCGCCCGACGAGCCGGCCGGCGGCATCCTCGCCGGTGATCTCGTAGAGCATCAGGTCCTGCGTGATGACGACGTCGCCTTCGAGCCCCATCACCTCGGTGACGTGGGTGATGCGGCGCGAGCCGTCGCGCAAGCGTGCCGCCTGGATGATGACGTCGACGGAGGAGACGATCATCTCGCGGATGGTCTTGGAGGGCAGCGAGTAGCCGCCCATCGTGATCATGGATTCGAGGCGGCTCAGCGCCTCGCGCGGCGAGTTGGCGTGGAGCGTGCCCATCGAGCCGTCGTGACCGGTGTTCATGGCCTGGAGGAGATCGAATGCCTCCGGGCCGCGCACCTCGCCGACGAT
>CAZZWW010000186.1:0-6295 GCA_964657815.1 Vulcanimicrobiota bacterium
TCTCCACCATCACCACCACGCCACCCACCATTACAACATGACCTACGGCAACAACCCAGATCGTAGGGTGTCGTACGGCGTCGGCAGCCCGAACCCGCGCACGACTGCGACCGGCGGCAACGCCGGTGGTTACTCGAACCGCAATTGATTCGGGAGTCCGCCACGGAACCGCCTGGCGTCCGCGCCGCGGATGGATCCATTCGGCTAAAAAGTCGCGCCCCTCGCGGGCGCGATGACCGACTGCGTTATGCCCTTGACTTCCTTCAATTGTGCGGATCGTAACGTAAGTTGTTGGTCAACCAAGCGAGACCGGTCAGCGGCGACAGAAGCGGCGTCTGAACGTCGTCCGGCACGCCGACACGCTGCGGCGCGCTGAGGAAGCCGGGAGTATACGCGTAACCCTGTTGGTAGCGCGCGCCCACCCGAGCATCGCCGCACACGTATCCCTGCGAGGTGACGATACGCGGATCACAGGCGTCGGATTGACCGATGACCGTCGACTCGCTGTCGGCCTCCGTCCTGGCCTGGCGTCCAACCCCACGCGAGCGCGCATAGGCGGCGTCACCGTAGTTCTGCGCCATCGTCGAGCTGGATGAAGGCGGCGCCAACGTTGCAAGCTCGGCGGCATCCTGACTGACCGGCACCGGAGACGGGATTTGGTAGCTAAGGTGCTTGGCACCGGCGTGGCGTGACTCTGACCGAAACCGACGTTCCGCGGCCGCGGTGGTACCATCGGCGCACGCCCAGGATGCCAGCAAGACTGCGCAGGACGGACCTATGAACCTCGACATCTCAGACCCCGTTGCGGACAAGCATGTCCGGTCCACGGTTTTAGTCTCTCCATGGACCGGAGTCTCGGTATGCTCAATTCTTCGAGCTGAGCCCGCCTGAAGGACCGCCGGTCAGGTCGCCGCAGCGGCGGGCGCCGGTGCCGAAGGATACGCCACCGCACCTGCCGTTGTTGGCGATGCCGTCGCCGCTCGGCAGGTCGCGAGCGGGGACCTGCCCGTTCACCCGTGGGACCTCCGTGCTCGGCGACCTGCCGTCGGCAAAGGCGCCGCCTCCGGATCCGACCGAAATAAACGTCGCAAGCAGCGCGCAGGAAAGATAGGTCTTTTTCATTGTCGTCTCCTGTATAAGATCGGAAATCTTAGCTCCTTCATGCGTTGTCATCAAATAAATAAGATTTTAATCTGGCGTGATGCTCTATCGCGTCTCTTCGGCCACGCGCACCGGAGCGTCCCAGCCACCGCCGAGCGCGACGAAGAGGTCGACGTCGGCGTTAAGTCGGCGGGTCAGCAGGACGATCTCGGTCACCTGCTGTTGCAGAAGCGTGGTCTGCGCCGTCACGACGTCGAGGTAGGTGGTGGCGCCGTCGCGGTAGAGGGTCAGCGACAGGCCGAGCACCCTCTGTTCGGCGGCTACGGCGTTGCGTAGGCGCTGCCCTTCCTGTCCGAGATAGCGTTTCGCTGCCAGCGCGTCCTCGACCTCCTGTACGGCCTGCAGCACGCTGGCGCGGTAGAGCGCCACCGTTTGATCGCGGCGCGACATCGCCGCCTCCAGGGTCGCCGCACGACGGCCGCCGTCGAGGATCGGCAGCGTCACCGACGGCCCGAGCGTGAAGAGTTCGTTCTTGAGATCGAGGAGGCGCACGCCGCGATCCTGCGTGCCGCCGCTGAGATTGAGGAAGAAGCGGGGATAGAAGTCGGCTCGTGCCACGCCGATCTGCTCGTTGGCGGCGGCGACCTCGCGCTCGGTGGCGGCGATGTCGGGTCGTCGCTCGAGGAGCGCCGAGGGCGCGGCGACCGGCCCGCGCGGACTGGCGATCGTCACGATCGCGCGGGGGATCGAGAAGTCCGAGGCCGGCTTGCCGATCAGCGTGGCAATCGCGTGCTCCATGACGGCGCGCCGCGCCATCACGTCGTCGCTGAGGGCTTTGGCCGTCTCGAGTTGCGATTGGGCCCGGTCCACGTCCATCGGCGAGGCGATCTTGCCCGCGAGTCGGTTCTGCGTGAGCGTCAACGCGTTCTGGTAGGCTTTGACCGTGTCCGCAAGCAGCTTGAGCTGCTGGTCGTAGCCTCGCAGGGCAAGGTAGTCGCGGGCGAGCTGGGCGTGCAGGCTCAGGCGCACGCTCTCGAGCAGCGCAGCCTGGGCCTGGGACTGCGCCGCCGCCGATTGGATCTGGTCGTGGACGCGTCCCCAGAGATCGATCTCGTAGCTCGACTGGATCGTCAGCCTGTTGTCGCCGTAATGGCTCGGTCCGCTCAACCCGTTGCGGTACGTCCTATGGTCGGATTGGCGGTTGGTCGTGAGCTGGGAGTCCTGTTCCAGCGTCGGGAACAATCCGGCCTCGGCTTGCTGCACCTGCGTGCGCGACTGCTGGTAGTTGGCGAAGGCCGCGGCGAGGGTCTGGTTGGCGTCGTCGACCTGCGGTTCGAGCGCGTCGAGGGTCCGATCGCGGAACGCGGTCCACCAGACGCCACGCGGCATGGCGTCCGACGGTTCGGCCCTCTTCCAGGCGGCGTCCTCCTTGAAGTGCGCCGGGACCGCAGCCGCGGGTGTCTGGTAACGGGGAGCGAGATCGCAACCGCCCAGCAGCAGCGATGCCGGCAGCGCCGAGAGGCGGGTCAGCCAACGCCGGATCGATCTTCGGGCCGTCACGCCGCTCATCTCGCGCTCGCGCTCCTGGCCTCGGGAGGACGGCCGCCCGTCGAAGAGCCGGCGAGCGCCTGGCCGTCCACCTTGCCGACCTTGACCTCGTCGCCGGTCTCGATCGAATCCGAGGGGCTGACGATCACGCGGTCCGCTAGCTTCAGGCCCGAGCCGACCTCGATCTGACTGCCGGTGTCGAGCTGGATGGTGACCTTCCTCAAGATCACCTTGCCGTCCTCCACCAGGGCGACCTCGGGCGACTTGTCGCGGAAGATCATCGCGCTCGAGGGGATCACCAGCTTGTCGGGGTCCAGCGGCAGCTCGAACTTCGCCTGGGCGTAGGCACCGGGCGTCAGCATGCCGTCGGGGTTGGGGAAGATCGCCTCCACGGTGAGCGCGCGAGCGGTGCGCGAGATCGCGTCCGACGTCGTTTCGAGCTTACCGGAGAACGTCCTGTCTGCGTACTGAGGCAACCTCAGCGTGACCGGCATCCCCTTCCTCATATGCGAGGTGTTGACCTGCGGCACGCGGACGTAGACGCGCATCTGCGTGGTTGCCGCGACTTCGAAGAGAGGCTTGTTCGCATTGTTGCTCGCCGAGACGAGGGCGCCGACGTCGATGTTGCGCTGGGTCACCGTCCCGTCGAACGGGGCGACGATGTCCTTGAAGTTCTCCATGGCCTTGACGCGGTCGAGGTTGGCCTGCGCCGCCGACACCTCGGCCTTGCGAGCCAGCGCGTCGCCGGCCTTCTCGTCTGCCGTCTGCTGCGAGACCGCTTGCGAGGAGCGTAGCGCCTTCCACCTGTCCGACGTGAGCAGCGCCAAGTTGTAGTCGGCCTGTGCCTTGCCGAGTTCGCCCTTGGCCTGCTCGAAGCGCTGGTCGAGGTCGGGCGTGTCGATGCGGGCGAGGACGTCTCCGGCCTTCACGTGCGCGCCGATGTCGAAGTACCACATGCGGACGTAGCCATCGACGCGCGAGTGGATCGGCGCCGTGTAGAACGCCTCGACGTCGGCCGGCAGGGTCAGGCTCTGGTTCTCGGTAGCCTTCTTCGGTGAGACCAGGTTCACGGTCGGGACCGCTTGCGCGTCAGTCCATTCGGCGAGCTTGGCGTCGCTGCGGCTCCGATCTGTGATGCCGATGAAGGCCAGCGCGCCGAAGAGGACGGCGGCTCCCGCCAGCCAGCGGCCGATCCTGGGGCGGCTGCCTGCGGGGCTGCCTTGTGGGCGGCGCTCTTCGGGTGAGGGCGTCATGGTGCGGATCCCTAAGCGTTGGTCGGCAGGGCGGCCGCGGGCTCCGCCAGGGGCGTCGCCCTCTCGCGACCACGCATATGCACCATTTTGAAGACCACGGGAACGAAGAGGAGGGTCGCGATCGTGGCGCAGACCAGGCCGCCGATGACGGCGCGTCCCAGCGGTGCGTTCTGCTCGGCGCTCATCGCCATCGGAGCCATGCCGATGATCATCGCGAGAGCGGTCATCACCACCGGCCGGAAGCGGGTGGAACCCGCCTCGATCGCCGCGTCCAGGCCGTCAAGCCCTTCCGCCATCTGCTCGCGGGCGAAAGACACGACAAGGATCGAATTGGCGGTCGCGACGCCCATGCACATGATCGCGCCGGTCAGCGCCGGCACCGAGAGCGTGGTGTGCGTGATGAACAGGAACCAGACGATGCCGGCCAGCGCGGCGGGGAGCGCCGACACGATCACGAAGGGGTCGATCCAAGATTGGAAGTTGACGACGATCAGCATGTAGATCAGCACGATGGCCAACGCGAGGCCGACGTAGAGCTGGTCGTAGGCCGCCGTCATCGTCGTGACCTGGCCGCGCAGCTTCACGGTCGAGCCCGTGGGCACGTCGCGGGCCGTCTCGTCGAGGATCTTCTGGATGTCGCCCGCCACCGCTCCGAGATCGCGGTCGTGGGTGGTCGCGTAGATGTCGATGACCGGTTGCACGTTGTAGTGCGAGACTACTGCGGGCGTCGTCGTGCGCGCCGTCGTCGAGACGCCACCGAGCGGCATGGTGCCGTTCTTCCCATCGACCTGCAGGTTGGCGAGGTCGCTCATCGAATCGATCCAGTACTGCGGCGTCTGCACCACGATCGGGTAGCTCACGCCGTTCTTCGGGTTGAGCCAGAAGGTCGGATTGGTCTGGAGGCTTCCTGCGAGATTCACCTGCATGTTGCGCGTGACGTTGCCTTCGGTGAGGCCGATCTGGTTGGCGAGCGAACGGTCGACGTCGACTGCGAGGGTGGGGTTGTTGGACACCTGCTGGATCCGCGGGTCGGCGACGCCCGGCACCCGGGCGATCCTGCGTAAGATCCCCTCGGCGTAGGCGCGGTTCTCCGCACCCTTGTTGCCGACCACCTGCACGTCGATGGGCGCCGGCAGGCCGAAGTTCAGGATCTGGCTGACGATGTCGGCCGGCAGGAACGAGAAGGTGGTGCCGGGAAACTCGCGCGGCAGCCGTTCGCGCAAGGCCTGGATGTAGGTCTCGGTGCGTTCCACCGCATCGTCGCCGAGCGTGATCAGGATGTCCGTGTCGATGACGCCGATCGTCCCCGAATTGCCATAGGCGACGTTGATGCCCGAGATCGGCATGCCGATGTTGTCGACGATCGTCTGTATGTCGCGATCGGGGATCGTGCCGTGGATCGCCTTTTCGACGTGATCGATCTCCTTGGCCACCTCCTCGATGCGGGTGCCGGTGGGTGCACGCACGTGCAGCTTGATCTGCGCCGACTCCGTCGCCGGAAAGAAGTTCTGGCCTAGGAACGGCACCAGGCCGAAGGAGACGACGACCACCGCGAGGAAGCCGACGACGAAGATCCGGCTCGATCCGATCGCCATCTTGAGCAGTGCCAGGTAGCCGCCGCGCAGGCGCTCGAACTGCCGCTCGAAGCCGCGCTGGAACCTGACCAGCGGGTTGCGCGTGGGCGGCAGCGGCGTACCGTGCGGGTGCGCCGGGGCACCCGCCAGGAGGTAGTTGGCGAGCGTGGGCACCAGGGTGCGCGAGAGCACGTACGAGCCGATGAGCGCGAAGATCACCGCTTCGGCGAGCGGCTTGAACAGGTAGCCGGACACGCCGCCGAGCCCGAACATCGGCACGAAGACGATGCAGATCGCCAGCAGCGAGACCGTCGCCGGGACCACGATCTGACGTGCGCCGTCCATGATCGCCGCCTCGATGTCCTTGCCGTGCTCCAGGTGCCAGTTGATGTTCTCGATGGTCACCGTGCCGTCGTCGACGAGGATGCCGACGGCGAGCGCCAGACCGCCGAGCGTCATGACGTTGATGGTCTCGCCGAGGATCGACAGGAGCGTGACGCTGAAGAGGATGGCGAGCGGGATCGAGATCATGATGATCAGCGTCGAGCGCCAGCTGCCGAGGAAGACCAGGATCATGAGACCCGTCAGCGAGGCGGCGATCACGCCCTCGCGCATGACGCCGGTCACCGCGTCGTTGCCGAAGGCCGACTGGTCGCCGACGGCGGTGAGCTCGAGGGAGGCCGGCAGCCCCGCCCGGATCTGGGGCAGCAGGGCCTTGACGCCGTTGATCACGTCGAGAGTCGACGCGGCGCCCGACTTCTGGATCGTCATCAGCACGGCCTTCTTGCCGTCGACGCGCACGATGTTGGTCTGCGGCGG
>CAZZWW010000187.1:0-6268 GCA_964657815.1 Vulcanimicrobiota bacterium
TTCTTCAATTCGGCCATCCTGGCGCTGACGATCAACATCGCCGCTGGACTGGTGTAGACGTCGTCATCGGGCGCCGAAGGCGAACCCTGACCCGATGAGCCTCGACCTTTCCGGATACGGCCAGGCGCACCGGTTCCGGATCTCCGCTTTGTTCCGTCCGGATTGACGCAGTGCTTCGCGCAGGCGGGAACCCACCCTATCTTCCCACCCGCATGAACCGCTTCGCCCTGCTGCTCGACCGCCTCGGCTACGAGCCCTCCCGCAACAACAAGCTGCGGCTGATGGTCGAGTACTTCCGCACGACGCCAGACCCGGAGCGGGGCTGGGCCTTGGCGGCGCTGACTGGTGTGCTGTCGTTCCAGCATGCCAAGCCCAACCTGATCCGGGCGCTCATCGCCACGCGCGTCGACCCCTACCTCTTCGACCTCTCCTACGACTACGTCGGCGATCTCTCGGAGACCGTCGCCCTGCTTTGGCCGGCGCCGCCGCCGGCCGGCGAGGATCGCGAGCCCCCTACGCTCTCCGCCGTGGTCCTCGGACTCGCCACCATCGGCAAGCTCGGCCTGCCCGCGCTCCTCGCCGGCTGGCTCGACCGACTCGACGAGACCGGCCGCTGGGCCCTACTGAAGCTCATCACCGGCGCGCTGCGCGTCGGCGTCTCCGCCCGCCTCGCCAAGACGGCGGTGGCCGAGGTCGGCGGCCGCGCCGCCAACGAGATCGAGGAGATCTGGCACGGGCTCGCCGCGCCCTACGTCGAGCTGTTCGCCTGGGTCGAGGGCAACGGCGAACGCCCCGAGGCGGTCGACCCCGCTCCCTTCGCGCCTGCCATGCTGGCGCACCCGCTGGAAGAGAAGGATGCCGAGGGCATCACGCCGGAAACCCACGTCGCAGAGTGGAAGTGGGACGGCATCCGCGTCCAGGCCGTGCGCGGCGTGGACGTCGAAGGCGCCACGGTGGTGCGGCTCTACTCGCGCACCGGCGAGGACATCTCCGGCACCTTTCCCGACCTCGGCGACATGCTCGCCTCCCTGCCATCAGAGCGCTTCACGCTGGACGGCGAACTGCTGGTGGTCCACGACGGGCTGGTGCAGCCGTTCGGGGTGCTTCAACAACGCCTGAACCGCCGCGTCGTCTCGGCCAAGCTGATGGCCGACTATCCCGTGCACATCCGCGCCTACGACCTGCTCTCCGCCGACGGCGAGGACTTGCGCGCCCTGCCCTTCGCCGAACGCCGCCGCCGACTCGAAACCTTCGTGGCGGCCGCCGGCCATACCAAGCTCGACGTGTCGGCGCCCGTCGCCTTCGCCGGCCTCGAGGACCTCGCCGCAGCGCGCCGCGACCCGCGCTCGGCGGGGGCAGGACCCGACGCCGAGGCCGTCGAAGGCCTGATGCTGAAGCGCAAGGATTCGCCCTACGTGCCGGGCCGTCCCAAGGGCTTATGGTGGAAGTGGAAGCGGCAGCCCTACACCGTCGACGCGGTGATGATGTACGCCCAGCGCGGCTCGGGGAAGCGATCGTCGTTCTACTCGGACTATACGTTCGGGGTCTGGCGCACGGAGGACGAAGGCGAGGCCCTCGTGCCGGTCGGAAAGGCCTATTCGGGCTTCACCGACGTCGAACTGGCCAAGCTCGACCGCTTCGTGCGCAACAACACCACCAACCGCTTCGGTCCGGTGCGCGAGGTGGTGCACGGGATCGATGAAGGGCTGGTGCTGGAGATCGCCTTCGAGGGGCTGAACCGCTCGACCCGGCATCGTTCCGGCGTCGCCATGCGCTTCCCGCGCGTCGCCCGCATCCGCTGGGACAAGCCGACACGCGAGGCCGACCGAATCGAGACGCTGGAAGCGTTGCTGAGGGTGCCAACCGCCTGAGCGCGCGCCTCGCCTAAGCCGATCCTAAAAATCAATTGCGCGCAATGCATTTGCCTTCCGTGCGTCGAGCGCCATAACCATCGAGCGAAACGCAAACAGGAGAATCGCATGATCCGCGTCACGAGCCTCGCCGCCGCCAGCCTTGTCGCCCTCTCGACCGCCGCGTTCGCGGCGCCGCAGCTCGAGCGCGTTCGCGGCACGGTGGAGAGCATGACGGACACGTCGATCACCGTGAAGACGAACGACGGCAAGACGCAGGAGGTGAAGCTCGCCCCCGACACCGGCTTCGTCTGGGTCGAGAAGTCGAGCCTCGACAACATCAAGGACGGCAAGTTCATCGGCACGGCGACCAAGGGCGAGAACCCGCCGAAGGCGCTGGAGCTCGTGATCTTCCCGGATTCGATGAAGGGCACGGCCGAGGGGCACTATGCCTGGGATTCCATCCCCGACCAGACCGCCGACGGTCAGGCCACGAAGAAATCCTCCATGACCAACGGCACGGTGAAGTCGTCGACCGGCGGCGGCTCGATGACGAAGAGCGCGATGACCAACGGTACGGTGAAGTCCTCCTCGGGCGGCGCCATGACCAAAAGCGCGATGACCAACGGCACCGTGAAGTCCGGCTCCAGCTCGGGCGGCGGCAAGATGATCGAGGTCACCTACGACAACGGCCAGTCGCTGAAGATCGAAGTGCCGCCGAACGCTCCGATCGTCGAGTTCGAGAAGGCCGACAAGTCGATCGTCACGAAGGGCACGCATATCTTCACCGTCACGGCGAAGGAGGGCTCGACGCTGACCTCCAAGCTCGTCGGCATCGGCAAGGACGGCCTCACCCCGCCGATGTGATCGGCCGGTTCGCGCTTACGATACGGCGACGGCTCCTTCGGGAGCCGTTTTCGCGCGCGCCGACACAGCATCACGCCTTCGGTCTTTTGTCATTCCCGGGCGCCGAAAACCGATTGCGCTGCGCGGGCGTGCGCCTTTTTCGCTCCAAGGTATCCACACGTACCGATGTCGGAGGTGATTTCCCCGGCCCTTGCGGGGAGAGCGCGGGGTCCTTCCTTGCGTCTCGGCTGACAGAGACGCGGCAGATCCTGGGCGTTTCGCTTCACCGGTAGAGCGAAACTTGCGACACGGCTTCGCTCCATCCGGAATGACAAGCCCTTGGAGCCGTCCGAACCGGAGCGACCGGTTCTACTGCGCGGCTGCCGTCTCCTCGGCGGCGCCACCCTTGTGCTTTCGCGCCGCATGCCTGGTCTTCGGGCCGGCGTCGGCCTTGCCGCCGCCATCGATCCCGACCTTGATCGAGTACTCGCCGGTGCGCCCCGGCGGAATGCGGACCACGACGGTCTCCGACACGAACTGGAACGGCACCGAGGCCTGCCCAGCGGGCACCGAGACCCCCATGCGGAAAAGCCTGCTCTCGACCGGCTTGCCCTGCGTCTCGCTGAACACCGCGACCCGGATCGGCACGTCGAACCGGCCGGCGGCGCCCGCAGGCCCGAGCAGCACACGGCCATCGGCCCCGACCCTGATTGACACGCGATCCCCGGCGATCGTGCATTCGCGCCCGACCGTCTGGAGGCTGTACTGATAACGCAGTCCCTGATTGCCGGTGGCGCCCGGCGCCATGACCCGGCTCGACTCGGTGCCCGGCAACAAAGCGATCGTCGGGCAGCCCGAGGGTGCCTCCAGCGGTGCCGGTCCCGGCGGCTTGTTGAGGCCCATCTTGGCAGTCGCCGCGCTGATGGAATTCTTCATCTTCTCGGAGATCGCCTGGCTCCAGCTGTCCTCCTCCTCGTCCTCCTTGGCGCTGGCTGCGCCCGGGACGACCACCGCCGCCAGCGTCATGCCGAGCAGTGCGACGCACAGCGCGCGGCGACGCCGGACGGAACTCGCAATCCCTTCCTTCCCAAGAATACGACGCATCCGCGCCTCCCTCCCAACGCTCAAGCCACGCACTCTGCCGCACGATTGCGGCGAAACCTCACTTCAGCTCGTCGAAAGCTTCCTTGAAACCGGCGAGCTGCAACGGGATGCCGACGCCCTCCTCGGGCGTCTGCGAGATGATGAAGACGGCGGTCTTGCCGCTCTTGAACTGGTCGACCAGCTTGTCCTCCATCACCACCTCGGCAATGCAGCCCGAGGGCTGGCACCGCACGAAGCCGGCGTGGCCGATGTCGACGCTGTCGATCTTCAGCCCGAGGCCCGACGGCAGCAGGACGCCGAGCGGCGCGATGACGCGCAGCAGCCGATTCTTGCCGTCGGCGGTCCTGAGCACGATCACAACCAGCCCGATGTTGGGCCGGTCGTCGGCGACGATGCTCTGGATCAGAGCGCACATCTCCTTCTCGGCGCCCGGGGGCGTCTCGCAGCGCACCTGCCAGTCGCCGTGCTTGCCCTTGGCGACGCCCTGACCGTTGGCCGGTGCCGACACTGCTGCCGCCAGGGCCGCCGCGAGCGCGAGGCCCATGCTCGCGGCAGCCTTGCGCCATCGCTTCTTCCGTGGCGACCCACCACCACCTGCCCCTGTCGCGCCGCCCACCTGCACCTCACCCAAGCCTGTGGAAGAGTTAAAGCCGCAGGGCTGAGGCGAAAGCGAGACGGAAGGCGCGGAACGCAGCGCTTTTATGCCGCGAGAATGCCCGAGGGCGATCATTGCACTCGGTTCATCTTTATGGTTTGACCGCAGCGACCGGGCACAAGGTCGCCGCGTCTCCCACGAGAGAAGACGTAAGCGTTACGAAAGCCAAATAGGCCCGTGGAGTGAATGGCGGATGAGAAGTCTGTTCAAGGCCGGTGTCGCGGGCCTTCTAGCGGTCGGATCCGCTCTGCTGCCGGGCATGGCTTGGGCTCAGAACGCGTCGGACGAGATCATCGGCGCGGCGCATCCCGGCCAGATCGGCTTCGAGCCGGCCGTCACGCCCATCGCCGACGACATGCATTGGTTTCACAACGACCTGCTCCTGCCGATCATCATCGCGATCTCGGTCTTCGTCGCCGTGCTGCTCGCGATCTGCATCGTGCGCTTCAACGAGAAGGCCAACCCGGTCCCCTCGAGGACCACCCATCACACGTTCCTCGAGATCGCGTGGACGGTGCTTCCGGTCCTGCTTCTCTTCATCATCGCGATTCCCTCGATGAAGCTGCTGACCAAGGAACTCGTGGTGCCGAAGTCGGACATGACGCTCAAGGTCACCGGCAAGCAGTGGTTCTGGAGTTACGAATACCCGAAGGACCAGAACGGCGGATTCGCCTTCGATTCCTACATCCTCAAGGGTGACGACCTGAAGCCGGGCATGCTGCGCCAGCTCGCCGTCGACAACACCGCGGTCGTGCCGGTGAACAAGACCGTGCACCTGCTCGTGACGGGCGCCGACGTGATCCATGGCTTCGTCGTGCCCTCGTTCGGCGTCCGCATCGACGCGGTGCCCGGCCGCATGAACGAGAGCTGGTTCAAGGCGACCAAGGTCGGCGTCTACTACGGCCAGTGCTCCAAGCTCTGCGGCAAGGACCACGCCTTCATGCCGATCTCGTTCAAGGTCGTGACCGACCAGGAATATACGGCTTGGCTTGAGGACGCGAAGAAGAAGTACGCGTCGACCGCGACCGGCACGGCCTTCGCCGCCAACGACAAGCCTGCCAACGACAACAAGCCCAACGCCTCCGCGCCCTTGCGCATAGCCGGCGCCCAGTAACACCGCGAGACCAGAGGTCCAGGACCAGAACCATGGCCACAGCAGTCGCCGATCACGGTGAAGACCACGCCATCCCGCATGGCTGGCGCCGTTACATGTATTCGACCAATCACAAGGATATCGGGACGCTCTACCTGATCTTCGCGATCACGGCGGGCGTCATCGGCTCGTTCTTCTCGATCCTGATGCGCATGGAGCTCCAGGAGCCCGGCATCCAGGTCATGAACCACCTCGCCATCCTCCAGGGCTATCCCAAGGAGCTCGCGGAAGAGGCGGCGAAGAACCTCTACAACGTCATCATCACCTCGCACGGCCTGATCATGATCTTCTTCATGGTCATGCCGGCGCTCATCGGCGGCTTCGGAAACTGGTTCGTCCCGATCATGATCGGCGCGCCGGACATGGCGTTCCCGCGAATGAACAACATCTCGTTCTGGCTGCTGCCGTCTTCGTTCGCGCTGCTCTGCATCTCTGCCTTCATGGAAGGCGCGCCGGGCATGAAGGGCTTCGGCGGCGGCTGGGTGATGTATCCGCCGCTCTCGGGCAACGTCGGCCACCCCGGCCCGGCGATGGACTTCGTGATCCTGGCGCTGCATCTCGCCGGCGCCTCGTCGATCCTAGGCGCGATCAACTTCATCACCACCATCTTCAACATGCGCGCGCCGGGCATGACGCTGCACAAGATGCCGCTGTTCGCCT
>CAZZWW010000188.1:0-6250 GCA_964657815.1 Vulcanimicrobiota bacterium
CAGGATGCGTTCCTCCAGCGCCGCCGCCTCGGGCGAGCCGCGGCGGCGCGGGCGGGGCAGCGGCACGTCGACGTCGAGCGCGATGCCGCCCTTGTCGAGCAGGATGATGCGATCGGCCAGCGCCAGGGCCTCGGCGACGTCGTGGGTCACGAGCAGGGCGGTGAAGGCCTGTTCGGTGAAGACGCGCTCGACGAGGCGCTGCATCTCGATGCGCGTCAGCGCGTCGAGCGCGCCCAGCGGCTCGTCGAACGAGAGGATGCGCGGCCGCGAAATCAGCGCGCGGGCGAGCGCCACCCGCTGCTTCTGGCCGCCCGAGAGCGTCGACGGCCACAGGTCGGCGCGATCCTCGAGACCGACCTCCGCGAGCGTGTCGAGGGCGCGCCGACGCGCCTGCGCCGTGCCGGCGGCCGAGCCGAGCCCGACCTCCACGTTGCCGGCGACCCGCGCCCAGGGCAGCAGCCGCGGCTCCTGGAACATGATGCGCGCGACCCCGGCCGGCGCATCTCCGAAGCGCAGGGTGCCACCATCGGGCTGCTCGAGTCCGCTCAGCAGGCGCAGCAACGTGCTCTTGCCGCAGCCGCTGCGGCCGACCACCGCGAGGAACTGCCCGGCCGGGACGTGCAGGTCGAGGTCGGCGATGACGCGCCGGTCGCCGAAGGACTTCGACAGGCCCCTGGCGGTGATCGACAGCGGGCCACGGGTCACCGGCGCGGGCGCGCCCGGACGGTCGAGCGTGGTGGCGCTCACGTGCGTGCGCCCTTGCCGGAATAGGCCGGGTTCCACGACAGGAACACGCGTTCCAACAGGCGCACGATCGTGTCGGCCCCCTTGCCCAGCACGGCGTAGATCAGGATGGCGAGCACGATGACGTCGGTCTGCATGAACTCGCGCGCCTGCATGGCCATGTAGCCGATGCCCGATTGCGCCGCGATGGTCTCGGCGACGATCAGGGTGAGCCAGGTGATGCCGAGCGCGTAGCGCAGCCCGACGAAGATCGAGGGCAGCGCCCCCGGCCAGATGATGCGGCGGAACAGCGTCGCCGGTCCCATGCCGTAGCTGCGGCCCATCTCGACGAGCTGCGGATCGACGGCGCGGATGCCGTGCAGCGTGTTCAGGTAGACGGGGAAGAACACGCCGAGCGCGACCAGGAACAGCTTGGCGCCCTCGTCGATGCCGAACCACACGATGACGAGCGGGATGAGCGCGAGATGGGGCACGTTGCGCACCATCTGCAGCGTCGTGTCGGTGAAGGTGTCGGACCAGCGCGAGAGACCGTTGGCGACGCCGAACGCGAGCCCGATGCCACCGCCGACCACGAGCCCGGCGAGGGCGCGCAGCGTGCTCGTCTCCATGTTGACAAGCAGCTCGCCGCTCGCGGTGAGGCGGTAGGCGGCACGCCAGATATCGACCGGGTTCGGCAGGATCGTCGACGACAGGAGGCCGGTCGAGGCGCCGAGCTGCCACAGGACCAGAAGGGCGACCGGCAGCACCCAGCCCATCCAAGCCCGCGGTCGCGGGCGCCACGGGGCGCGGCGCTGCGCCGGCCCCGTGCCGACGTCGTTCAAGGCGAGAACGTCGCTCATCTCGTTTGCTGGACCTTCCACCGGTGCGTCGGACCTAAGGTGGCAAGCGCGACCGAGCCCGTCGAGGGAATGGAACGGTTTCAATCGCGGCGACGGGAGAACGGGGTTCTCTCGGACGCGTCGGCGGGAGCACGACAATGCGATGGTGTCCCGAGGTCGGCGCGATTCCGCCGATCGGGCGAGATCATGCAGGGGAAACCCTCCCCGGCGGGAGAGGATGGGCGCGAAGCGCCGGCTGAGGGGTCGGGCGATCCGGGGAAGTTCAGCGGCGCGGCAGCCGGAAACGGCGAGGTCCCCGACCCCTCATCCGCCCTTCGGGCACCTTCCCCCGCAAGGGGAGAAGGGCGCTCCGGCAGTTCCGAACCGATGTCCCGATGCACGGGCGCGTCGCACGCCCCAACTCCTACGCCGGCGCGAGGTCTCGCGTCCGCAGCCAGCGGTCGGCGCTCATCAGCGACTGGTTGATGACCTGGTCCATGTCGAGGTAGCGGTAGGTACCGCAGCGCCCGATGAAGGTCAGGCGTGCGCCGTCGCCCTCCGCAAGTTCCTCGTAGCGACGGTAGATCGCTTCGTTGGCGCCGTCGGCGGTCTTGACGGGATAGTAGCGCTCCAAACCATTGTCGCGGTAATCGCAGGGCTCCTCGCGCGTGATGGTGGCCTGCCCGGTATCGTCCTGCAGGTGGTGCGGGATGAGATGCCACGCCGTCTCGCGGGTGAAAGGCCCGGCGTCGGTGAAATTGACGACGCTGAAGCTCGGGCCGTCGTGCTCCTTCCACACGCCCGCGGGGTTCGGCAGCGGCTCGGCGCGATGGTGGAAGCGGATCGAGCGGTAGGGCAGCGCGCCCTCGCAGAAATCATAGAATTCGTCGATGGGCAGCGACGCGAAGCAATGGTGCGCATCCGCGAGCATGGCATGATCGAACGCGGTCGAGACGGACACCTGGATGTTGCGGTGGTCGAGCACGTTGGTGACGAAGGCGGTGTAGCCGTCGCGCGGCATCAACTGCGTCTCGCCATCGGGGAAGTAGGTGTCCCGACGGTCGAAGCGGAGCGGCAGCCGCTTGACCACCGCGGCGTCGAGGTCCTCCAGATCCATCGCCCACATCTTGCGGGTGTAAGGACGGAAGAAGAGGTCGCGCAGTTCCGTGCCGATCTGCGAGGCGAGATATTCCGCCGCGTTGGCAGGCTCCGCGACGGGGACGGCGACAGCGGCGAGGTGGCGCCGCGCCTGAGCCTCGTTGGCGAGCGCCGTGCTGAACACGGCGTTCATCGTGTCGAGGTTGATCGGCAGCGGGACGAGCAAGCCCGAAGGCAGCAGCGCCCGCACCCTGTGAGTGTAGGGCACCCATTCGGCGTACTGCCCTATCCAGTCGATCACGCCGCGGTTGGCGGTGTGGAAGAGATGCGGGCCGTAGCGATGGACGCGGATGCCTTCGGGACCGATCTCGTCGTAGGCGTTGCCGGCGACATGCGGACGGCGGTCGATGACCTCGACGTGGAACCCGGCTTCGGCGAGACGGCGAGCGTGGACGGCGCCGGCCCGTCCGGCGCCCACGACGAGAACTGTTCGCTGCGCCGATGCCATTGCAATGCCTCCAGAAAAGTCTTGCGTAAAGCAATGCAAAGCCGAGGCATAAAATAAATCGACGCAGAAGAACGTTTTGCTCGTAACAATTATCAGTATTGAAGATCGTAAATCTTCGGAACGATCGCGACCGCGAGATCGGCCGTGAACGCCGGCGGCGTCAGGCGGAGACTTCCGTCGGTTTCGGCTTGCGCCTCGCCGCGCGCGAGGATCGAGCCCGAAGGCGTATCCCAGAAGACGAGGGCGTAGGCGCCTCTCCCGAAGCCCTTTAACTCGAGGAGCGGCGACGCCGGCTCGACATCGTGCCGAACCCGGCCATCGCGCCCGAGCGTGTCCCGTCGCAGGCACCAGAGCACGCCCTGCCGCTCGTCGGCGCAGGCGAACACGGCGATGTCGCCGCCGCCCGTCACCGCGACGTCGACGGGTCGGCGCCGGAAGCGCGGCCAATCCACGAGGTCGCAGAAGCCGGCCAGCGCGCGCTGCGCCGTCCGCATGCCCGGCGTCAGCCGGTGCGGGTGGCGGTAGGGCCAGCGCATGCCGCCGCCGACGCCGCCGCTGGCGAGGTGGGCCCATTGCATGTGGCGGAAGTACTCCTCGTCGAAGGCTTCGGGCAGCGTGATCTTGCGGTCGTTGAAGCCGTGGATCGGGCCGTGCTCGGTGTCGAGGAAGGGCCGGCCGTCGCGGATCGCGGCAAGGCTCTCGCGCACGATGCGGCCCATCGCCAGCGCCGGCGCCACCGTGTCGCGCGGATGGTCGATCGTGTCCTTCTCGTAGATGTGGATCGACGCGAAATCGAGGGCGGGATGACGGAAGATCGGCTCGGCGATGTCCATGTCCGGCTTCTCCGTCAGGGCCGGCCCGAACACCGAGACGGTCTGCGGATGGCTGCGGCCGTAGAGCTCGGTCTCGAGAGAGCGGACGTGCCGGCTCAGGTCCGCGATGAAGCCGTCGAAACCGCAGGCGCTGTCGCCGCCGTGCGCCGGGTGGATCTCGTTCCACAGATCCCAGGCGAACAGGGCGCCGCTGCCGCCCCAGCGCCGCACGGCGAAGGACAACCGGTTCTTGATCGCGGCGCGGAAGCGCGGGTCGGACAGCCAGCTGCCGGGCCTCTCGAGCACGCCGCCGTTGCCGCTGGCGTAAGGGTGGTGCCTCCAGTGCAGCCACGCCCAGAACGTGTCGAACGGCGTCAGGAGGATACGCAGGCCGACCCTTTCGCAGAGCGCGAAGAGATCGTCCCAGAACGCGACCATGTTGGGCACGAAGCGGCCGACCGGGCGCTCGAGATAGCGGTGGCGCACCTGCGCGTGCTCGAGCATCAGCCGCAGGCAAGTGACGCCGCTGTCCCTGAGGTCACCGAGGTACGCCTCGACCGCCGGCCTGTCGCGCGAGCGGAACAGCCCTTCGAGGTCGACCCAGCCGACACCGTCGTTCTGCCCGATCGGGGTCCAGGCCTGCCCCGTCTCGGTGACGAAGTAGGGCGCGTCCTCCGCCACCTCGATCCAGGGCATCGCGGCAGAGGCCGTCACGGGCCTGCGAGCCGACGCGGCAGGTCATCGGTCACGCGCGCGTCGGACTGGTGGGCAGGAGGGTCAGCCTCCCGCCGGCGTCAGAGCGCCGACGCGTCGCATTGCGACGGGGCCATGTTGCGGCCGCCCCGGCGGCGCGTCCTCGATGAGGTCGCGCATCGTGCGCCAGGTGCGGTCCCACGAGCCGTCCGCAAGGCGGGCATCGACCCGCGCGAGCCAGGCTTCCCTCGGAGCGCCCAGCAGGGCGTCGGCCAGCGTCGCAGCCTCCTCGGGCGTCGCGGCGATCGCCACCAACGCGTCGGCGCCGCCGTAGGCCCGCACCACGTCGGCGACCGGCGTCGAGACCACCGGCAGGCCGCCTGCGAGGAACTCCGGGGTCTTGGTCGGGCTGATGAAACGCGTCGACTGATTGAGCGCGAAGGGCATCAGAGCGAGATCCCAATGCGCGAGATAGGCCGGAAGCTCGTCGTAGTGCTTCAGGCCGAGCCAATGGAGGTTGCCCGAGCGCGGCAGGTCCGCCGGATCGATCTTCACCACCGGGCCGAGCATCACGAACTGCCATTCGGGCCGCAGCGCGGCGAGCGCGGCGAGGAACTCGAGGTCCATGCGCTCGTCGACCACACCGAAGAAGCCGAGGCGCGGATGCGGCAGACCGGCCTGGTCGGCGGGATCGGGCAGGGCGCCGCCGCGGGCCCGGCCGAAATGCGCCACGTCGACGGAAGAGGGCAGGCAGTGCACCGAGCGGTGCCGCGAGCGCTTGGCCTCGTGGAGGCTCCAACCGCCGGCGAACACCAGGTCGGCCGCCTCCAGCAGCTCCTGCTCGAGGCGCAGCAGGTCCGGCGAGGCCCCGCGGAAGGCGGACAACTCGTCCATGTTGTCGTAGATCGTCACCGCGCGCGGCAGGTGGCGCGAGAAGGCCACGGCGGCCGGCGTGTAGTACCAGAAGATCGCCGGCGCCCGCCCCTCGAGCAGCGTCGCGACGAGCGCCGCGAGCGCCCCGTCGCCGGCCTCATCGGAGAGGCCGTGCGGCAGGTGCGGGACCGCGAGGCGCAGGCCGTCCACCCTCTCGATCCGCATCTCGGCGACCCAATCGCCGAACACCGGCTCCTCCAGGAAGATCACGTCGTAGCGACGCGCCGCGCGCGTCATGAGGTGCTGCGGGCGCTGCGTCACGAAATGCCAGCGCAGATGCGAGAAACAGAGAAGCGCGGGCTTGGACGGCGTGAGCGGCGCCTCGCGGGTCTCCGGCGATGACATCAAGGCGCTTCGCTCTCCGGACCTGTGGGAGGAGCGAGCCTACCGTGCCCTGTCGGGCCTCGATACAACAAAGCTTGGTGCGGTGGTCGGGCCTCGTCGCCCCCCGCCGACATCGGCCGCGAAGATGTCGCCAGGCGCCGACATCGGTTTGACGGCTTTGTCGGCGTACGGCCTCGTCGAAATCGGCCCATGTCGGCCATCGGCGACTTGCGTTTGGCAGACCGGCCGAGAGCCGACTGGGTATTGATACAACCCTCTCGCCGGCTCGTCCAGCGCACGTGACGGTGCGGCCGGCTTCG
>CAZZWW010000189.1:0-6248 GCA_964657815.1 Vulcanimicrobiota bacterium
GTCCGGACCCTGCCAGAACCAGACCGCATGCGCGATCGGGAAGTAGATGAACGTCACCCAGAGGACGATGAACACGATCAGCGCCGAGAACTTCATGCGTTCCGCAAAAGCACCGACGATCAGCGCCGGCGTGATGCAGGCGAAGGTCATCTGGAACGCCATGTAGACGTATTCGGGAATGACCACGCCGTTCGAGAAGGTCGCCGCCGTCGAGTCGGGCGTGAGACCCTTCAGGAACAATCGGTCGAACCCGCCGATGAACCCGTTGACGCTATCCGGTCCGGTGGTGAACGCGAGCGAGTAGCCGTACACGCACCAAATGATCGAGACGAGCGCCACGATCATGAAGACCTGGCTGAGCACCGACAGCATGTTCTTCGAGCGGACAAGACCGCCGTAGAACAGCGCCAGGCCGGGTATCGACATCATCAGCACCAGCGCGGTGGAGACCAGCATCCAGGCCGTGTCGCCCTTGTTGGGCACCGGCGTCACGCCGGCCGGTGCCGGCGGCGGGGACGATGGCGGTTGCGGCGTCGGCGTTCCCTGAGCGTGCGCGATGGCAATGCCCGCGACGGTAAGGAGAAGGCCGATCCCGAGCGCCTTCATGGCGCCCTTCGGCATGTTAAGCTTCATCGATTGCTCCCACTCAAAATTGGCTAGGTTCCGTTCGATTCAGAGCGCGTCGAGGTCGCGCTCGCCGGTGCGGATGCGCACCGCCTGCTCGACATCGGTCACGAAGATCTTGCCGTCGCCGATCTGTCCGGTTCGCGCGGCATTGGTGATGGCATCCATCACGGGTCCAAGGAGTTCGGGCGAGACGCCGACCTCGATCTTGAGCTTGGGCAGGAAACTGACGGCGTATTCGGCGCCGCGATAGATTTCCGTATGACCTTTCTGCCGGCCGTAGCCCTTGACCTCGGTCACGGTCATGCCGTGGACGCCGACGGAAGTCAGCGCGTCGCGAACCTCTTCCAGCTTAAACGGTTTGATGATGGCCATCACGAGCTTCATCGATACTTCCCCTCCACGCACACGATGAGACGCGCCCCGTACCCCGGGCCGAACGTCGAACGTGTCTCGCAAACCGTTTTGCAAGAGCCGGGCCGGTTTGACGCGGCGGCCGGATTGAATGGAACTTTGCTCGTGGGTGCGGTATTCGCGCGCCCGGCTCGACGCCAAGCCGGGAACGTCGCGGGCGTCCCGGCGCGTGACCTCGCTCAGGCGGTGGTCGTCACCATGCGTGATAGGCGGGGCGGGCTCGGTCGCTGGATCCGGACGCCGACCGTGAACCGCAAGCGACGGTCAGCCCGGATGCGCACCCCTGACCGGCCGCGATGGCGGCGGCTGGAGCCGTCGGCTCGTCTTACGCTCGATGATGACGGTGCGCACGGCACCCTTGTCCCGCGTCGATGCCACGACCGTCGCCGTCGCCCGACGATCGGGCGCACTCTTACGCATTTCGGCCTTGGCTTCGGCAACCGACACGCCCATCAACCCGGCGGCGATCTCGGCTTGGCCGTCGCGATCGTCGGTGAAGCCTTGCGCTGCGATCAGCGCCTCCGCGAGAGTGGGCGGATCGTTCCGGACCCGGCGGGCACCCCATTTCGTGTTCCAGCTGGCCGACATGGTCCGTTCCCTCGCGAGGCAGGACAATAGGATCGGCATTGCTGCACCGCAATACGACCTGCGGACAATGCGGGTGTCGTCGCGCGGCATGGCTGGCCGGCGTGCCGCTTCTCGATTTCAGAGCTTGGCCTTGAGGTCGCGGGCGACGGCGAAACCGACCCGCTTGGTGGCCTTGATCTTGATCGGCTCGCCGCTCGCCGGATTGCGGCCTTTGCGAGCTGCGCGCTTCTTGACCTGGAACACGCCGAGCCCGGCGATGCGGACCTTGTTGCCTTTCCGCAGGTTCTTGCCGATCAACGCGACCGCCTCGGCCAGATAGATCTTGGCGTGCGACTTGGGCATGTCGAAGGTCGAGGCGAGATGGTCGCCGATGTCCGTCAGTGTCAGCAGGACCGCCGCCTTCGCCGCTTTCGGCGCAGCGGGAACGGTTGCAGCCTTTTTCGGCGAGGTCTTCGGCTTGGCCGCCTTGGTCTCAGCGACGCTCGCTTCGGTCGTCGTTGCTTTCTTCGCCATGCGAATCAACTCTCGTCTCGAGAAACTCGTCGCATGTTGCGTCTCGACGCCGGAGTGGCAACTCCTTGAACGCGCTCGTCAACATCCATCCCGCAGGAGCGCGCCTCCACGCTGGACCATCCCATATACTATAACATCGCAAGCAACGAAGTTTATCTGGCGCAAAAAAAGCTTCGGCTGGCAACGAACCGGGCAGGAGGGTAAGACCCCCGCGTCGATCCGGACCGGCATGGTCGGGAACGAAGCATGGCGGCGCGCCTCGTCACGATAACATCCGCGCCCCAGGAAACACTCTCAAGGAAGGTCCATCATGGCGACTCCCTCGCTCCATCCGTCGATCGACAACGGGCTCCAGAAGGGCACCGGCAGCTTCGCCGGCGGAAAGCTGCACTGCCACTGCCCCTCCGACAAGGTCGAGATCACGATCACCGGCGATGTCGCCCACAATCATGCCTGCGGCTGTTCCAAGTGCTGGAAGCCGGAAGGCGCGGCTTTCTCCGTCGTCGCCGTGGTGCCGACCGATCATCTGAAGGTCACCGCCCACGAGGAGAAGCTGCACATCGTCGATCCTTCGGCGACGATCCAGCGCCACGCCTGCAAGCAGTGCGGCGTGCACATGTTCGGTCGCATCGTCACCGATCATCCGTTCAAGGGCCTCGACTTCGTCCATGTCGAGCTTTCGAACGAGAAGGGCTGGCAGGAGCCGCAGTTCGCCGCCTTCGTGTCCTCGATCATCGAGCAGGGCCACGATCCCAAGGACATGGACAACGTACGCTCCAAGCTGAAGTCGGTCGGCCTCGAGCCCTACGACGTGCTGGCGCCGCCGCTGATGGATGCCATCGCGACCTTCATGGGCAAGAAGTCGGGCGCGCTCGCCGCCTGATCGGACCGCGACCTTCGGGTGCAGTGGACGGGCGGCTTCGGCCGCCCGTTTTCGTGTCCGGCCCAGAGAGCCGCACGACCGAACCGCACGCGCTTTTCCGCCCGATGCCGATCCTCGACAAACGACACCGCGTAGTCGCGCGTCAGCCCTTTTGGTCGAGGATGCGCACGACGACGCGCGTGCGCGGATCGACGACGACGATCTTGTGGTCGACCGAAACGAAGAAGGCGTAGCGGTCGAGCGACGGCTGCCCCTCGAAACGGCGCAGCGGCACCGCCTCGGGCAGGACGCTGCCGGGGCGCAGCGTCATGTGTTCCTCGATGATCGGCGGCGGCTCCGGAATCGCGCGCACGTAGCGCTCGACGAGCACGGTGTCGCCGGGCGAGATCTCGATGATCTCGTCCGCGCGCGCACCGACCGCGATCAGGGCCAGCGCGGCCACGCCGCCGAACGACAGGATTCTTTTCATGCTCGCATTCTCCGCGCCGCCCGATGCGTTGGCATCGACAAGCCAGCGTTCCAAACCAACGCGAGGGCGGACGATCGGTCCCCTCCAAGCAGTGGTTCGGCTCAGGCGGCGAGACTGCCGGTGATCTTGTCGAGCATGCCGACGAGGCGGCTCTTGGAGGCGCCGATCACCTTGTCGAGATCCTCTTCGTGCTCCAGCGCGCGGGCGTGCAGCCGATCCAGCACGCGCTCGCCCTTCTTGGTCAGGACGAGCGTCACGCTTCGCCGATCGTTGGCCGACGGCTTGCGGCTGATCAAACCGTTCTTCTGCAGGTCCTTGATCAGCGGACTCACCGTCGATTTGTCGCGGGCGATCGCGCGGCCCAGCGCGCTCTGCGAGATGCCGGGATTGAGATGGATGATCGCCAGGGCCGGAAAGCGGCCGGGCTTGACCAGCTCCTTGTCCTTGAATCGTGCGAAGGCGCGGTAGGAGGCGTCCTGCGCGAGGCGAAGGTGGAAGCCGACGAAGCCGGAGAGAAAGCCCAGGTTGATGGGCGCGCACTGGATGCCCGCGGTCGGCTTGCCGGCCGGTCTGGTCGTCGCCTTCGCCGCTGGTTTGCCCGCGGAAGCGGCGGCACGCTTGGGCGCCGGCGATGTCGTCGTCTTCGCGGTGGCCCGCGGCTTCCGAGCCGGCGAGGAGGCGCGCTCCGATCGGGTCTTGGCGGCACCCCTCGCGGTGCTCCGCGGCGCCGTCGCCTTCGTCACGGATGGCTTCGCGGCAGCGGCGGACTTACGTTTGGAGGCGACGGACTTGGTGGAAGCGCCGGTCTCGGACGCGGCAGCGGCCGCTGACTTCGGAGCGGCAGGCGATCGGGCGGCTTTGACCATGTTGACCCTCGGCTCCTCTGACGCCCCTCGCTTGACCTCGCATCGCGAAGGGGTATGTTCCACCCGCACGACGGGTCGGCACGCCACGCGCGATCGGCAAAAGTTTGAGGTCAAACTTTGGCGGCGCGGCCCTTTGACAAGGGCTGGTCGAAACGGCGGCGCCTGTCAACCTTTTTTTCCCGATTCGGCGCTGCGGCTTGTGCAGAAGCCGCCGATCGGGCGTCGAGGCCGGTTTGTCCCTTAGCCTTTCGAACGAGATGCCGCGCGCTCGGGGCCGCGTCCTTGCCGCGAGCCTCGTCGGCACGGCGGTGGAATTCTACGACTTCTACGTCTATGCCACCGCCGCCTCGCTGGTCTTCGGTCAGCTGTTCTTCCCCACCTCCTCGGCGCGGCTCCTCGCCGCCTACGGCAGCTTCGGCCTCGGCTTCGTCGCCCGGCCGCTCGGCGCGGCCGTCTTCGGGCACTGGGGCGACCGGATCGGACGCAAGTCGACCCTGGTCGCGTCGCTCCTCTTGATGGGGGCCTCGACGACACTCATCGGTTTGCTTCCGACGTATGCCGATGTCGCCTCCCTGGCGCCGCTGCTGCTCTGCATCCTGCGCTTCGGCCAGGGCTTCGGCTTGGGCGGCGAGTGGGGCGGCGCGGCGCTGCTCGCGGTCGAGAACGCGCCGCCCGGCTTTCGTGCGCGCTACGGGATGGTGCCGCAGCTCGGCGCGCCGGTCGGCTTCGTCGCCGCCAACGGCCTCTTCCTCGTGCTCGGCGCGACGCTGACGCCGGCGGCGTTCGTGGCCTGGGGCTGGCGGCTTCCGTTCCTCGCCAGCGCGATCCTGGTCGGGCTCGGCCTATGGGTCCGCCTCAAACTGACCGAGACGCCGGCCTTCGCCGCCGCGATGGCGCGCCACGAGACCGTCGCCGTGCCGATCCTCGACGTGCTTCGCGGACACCTGCGCGAGACCGTCGCCGGCACGTTCGCCGTGGTCGTGTGCTTCGCACTCTTCTATCTCTCGACGGCGTTCGCGCTGGGCTACGTCACCGGCACGCTCGGCTTCGATCGGCGGGTCGTGCTCGCGGTGCTGCTCGTCGCGATCCTGTTCCTCGCCGCCGGCATCGTCGCCGCCGGCGTATGGTCGGATCGCAGCTCTCCGCGGCGCGTGCTCGTCGCCGGTTCGGCGGCGACGCTGGTCGTCGCCGCGCTGCTCGCCCCCATGCTCGGCTCCGGCTCGCTCGCCGCGATCGCGGCCTGGATGGCGCTGGCGCTCTTCGTCATGGGCTTCGTCTATGGGCCGCTCGGGGCCTGGCTGCCGGGGCTCTTCCCCGCGCCCGTGCGCTACACCGGCGCCTCGCTGGCGTTCAACGTCGGCGGAATCCTCGGCGGCGGTATCGCGCCGATCCTGGCGCAGGCGCTGGCCGATCGCGGCGGTCTGGGCTTCGTCGGCCTCTATCTCGGCGGCGCCGCGCTCGTCAGCCTCGTCGCCTTCGCCGCCGCGCCCCGGCACGTCGCGATCGATCCGACCGCGACGTAGGGCGGGACCGCTTCACGGCTTGTGCATCATCAGCGTCGCCCAACCCTCGAGGTCGCGGCGCCGCGTCAGCACGAAGCCCTGCGTGCGATACGCGGAGACGACGCCCGGGACGTCACCGCCGAGCAGGCCGGAGAGGACGATCTCGCCGCCCTGCGCCACCAGCGGGCGCACCGCCGGCGCCAGCGCCTTGAGGGGTCGCGCCAGAATGTTGGCGAAGACGAGGTCGTAGGGGGCGCCGGCACGCAGCCGCGGCTGCGCCGTGCCCTTGGCCAGCACGGGTCGGACGAACGGGCCGGCGCGGTTGGCGCGGGCGTTGGCGGCGGCGGTGGCGACGGCGACGGCGTCGATGTCGCCGGCGGCGACGACAC
>CAZZWW010000190.1:0-2870 GCA_964657815.1 Vulcanimicrobiota bacterium
CGCTCGAGGTGAAGGGCATCGCCGACGGCGAGGTCGCCGCCGGCATCAAGGGCCATGACCCGATCACGTCGAATCAGCTGACCCGGGAGGAGATCGCCAAGGCCGAGGGAGACGCGGCGCACCTCCTGCGCAACGCGATCCCCAAGGTCCGCATGCCGGAGATCAAGCCGCGCCGCGGCGCCCGCTACACGCCGCTGTCGCGAAGGCAGGACCGTCCCAACGCCATTCTCTGGCTCGTGCGCAATCACCCCGAGCTGAAGGACGCGCAGATCATGCGTCTCGCCGGCACCACGAAGACCACGCTGGAGGCGATCCGCAATCGCACCCACTGGAACTCGGCGCAGCTGCAGCCGCTCGATCCGGTGACGCTGGGTCTGTGCTCGCAGATCGATCTCGATTTCGAGGTCAACCGTGCCGCCAGGGACCGTCCGGCGGGCGTCGAAGATCGCGGCCCCACCCTGATGCCGGCCGAGATCACCACCGGCCCGCGTGAAACGCACCAGCCCGCGCCCGTGTTCGCCGACACGCCGCAGCCGCGCGTCGACTTCGACGAGGACGTCGACGTGCGCACGGTGTTTTCGAGCTCGAAGGCTCCGCGTCGCGACGACGACTGAGCCGCCTTTCAGCGGTCCTTAACTTTAGCCGTCGATACTCGAATCCGTCGACCGCCCTTCCGGGCCCGCTGCGGACGCCGATGGACGAGCTTCTCAACGACTTCCTCGCGGAAACCTCCGAGCACCTCGATGCTGCCTCCACGCAGCTCGTGATGTTCGAGACGGATCCGTCGGATTCCACGATCGTGTCCAGCATCTTCCGCCTGGTGCACACGATCAAGGGCACCTGCGGGTTTCTCGGCCTCACCCGGCTGGAGGCGCTGACCCACGCCGCGGAGGCGGTGATCAGCCGCCTGCGCGACGGCCGCGCGGCGACGCCCGAGATGGTGTCGCTGATCTTGGCGGCGGTGGACCGCGTCAAGATCATCCTCGCCGAGATCGAGACCCACGCCGCCGAACCCCCCGGCGACGATGCCGCGCTGATCGGCGAGCTCGAGGCCCAGCTCGAGACGCTCGACCTCGACCAGGCCGCCGAGCCGCCGCCGGTCGCCACCCCGACACCCCAAGCCGGACCCGCAGCTCCGGGCGTTCCCGAGCGCGTCAAGCGATCCGAGACGATCCGGGTCGACGTGTCCTCGCTCGAGCGCATCATGGTGCTCGTCTCGGAACTGGTGCTGACTCGCAATCAGCTCCTCGAGCTCCACCGCAAGCAGGAGGACGAGGCCGTCAAGGCGCCGATGCAGCGGCTCTCCTCGCTGACCTCGGACCTCCAGGACTCGGTGATGCGCGCCCGCATGCAGCCGCTCAGCCGGCTGTTCGCCCGCCTGCCGCGCCTCGTCCGCGAGCTGGCCGGCGAGACCAGGAAGAAGCTCACGCTCGTCATCGACGGCGGCGACACCGAACTCGACCGCCAGCTCATCGAGGTCGTTCGCGACCCGCTGACCCACATCCTTCGCAACGCCGCCGATCACGGCATCGAGCTGCCCGCCGACCGGATCATGGCCGGCAAGCCCGAGCACGGCACCGTCCGTATTTCGGCCTCCCACGAGGCCGGGTACATCGCGGTCTCGATCGCCGACGACGGCCGCGGGCTCGACGTCGGCCGCATCAAGGCCAAGGCGCTCGCCCGCGGCCTCGTCGCCGCCGCCGAGATCGACGATCTGCCGCCCGAGCAGGTCTACCGCTTCATCTTCCTGCCCGAGTTCTCGACCGCCGCGAAGGTCACCAGCATCTCCGGCCGCGGCGTCGGCCTCGACGTCGTGCGCGAGAACATCGAGACCATCGGTGGGTCGATCACCGTCAGCTCGACCTTCGGCAAGGGCACGAGCTTCAACCTCAAGATTCCGCTGACGCTCGCCATCGCGCCGGCGCTCATCGTCGAGACCGGCAACCAGCGCTTCGCCCTGCCGCAGCAGTCGGTGGTCGAGGCGATCGGCTTCGGCGAGGGCAGCCCGCACCGCGTCGAGCGCGTCCAGGGCGCGATGGTGCTGCGGCTGCGCGACAAGGTCGTCCCGCTCGTCGATCTGCGCGACACGTTCAAGCTGCCGCACGAGGCCGACACCCCGTCCAAGCTCGCGGTGGTGATGCGTTTCGGCGCGCATTCCTTCGCCGTGCTCGTCGACCACGTCGCCGACGTTCAGGAGATCGTGGTCAAGCCGCTCGGCGCCTCGCTCGCCCACCTCTTCATGTTCTCGGGCCACACCATCCTCGGCGACGGCTCGGTGGTGCTGATCCTCGATCCGGTCGGCCTGGCACGCTCGATCGGCCTCACGCCGACGTTGGAGCTCGGCGTCCAGCACGTCCCCGAGCGCTTCGTGCCGCCGCGCGAGAAGACCCGTCTGGTGCTCTTCCGCGCCGGTGGGAGCTCGCTCAAGGTCGTGCCGCTGTCGCTGATCTCGCGCATCGAATCCGCCACCGGCGCGGTCGGCGTCTCCGACGGCATGCTGGTGATGCAGCACCGCGGCCACCTGATGCCGCTGCAGACGGTGGACGGGCGCGTCGCGATCGACGAGAGCGCCAATCATCCCGTCCTGGTGCTCGGCATCGGCGGCGAGAGCGTCGGCCTGGTGGTCGACGAGATTCTCGATATCGTCGAGGATTTCCTCGACATCGAGATCGCCAGCGGCTCGCCTGGCGTGATCGGTTCGGCGCGGATCGCCGAGACGGTGGTCGAGGTCATCGACATCTCCTATTTCGTGAAGATGGCGCGCCCCGATGCGCTGGCCCGCGGCATCGTCAGCCGGTTCTCGGTGCTGCTCGTCGACGACCGGTTGTTCTTCCGCGACATGCTGGCGCCGCTGCTCGCCGCCGCCGGCT
>CAZZWW010000190.1:2880-6217 GCA_964657815.1 Vulcanimicrobiota bacterium
CGCGGCGCGATCTTCCACGCCATCGTCACCGATACCGACATGCCCGAGATGGACGGCTACACGCTCGCCCGCGAGATCAAGCGCGACCCACGCCACGTCGCGATCCCGGTCATCGCGCTCGCCGCCAACACGGCGCCCATCGTGGACGAGGCGGCGGCCGCGAGCGGGATGTGCGGCGTCGTCGGCAAGTTCGATCGCGCCGCCCTGCTCGCCATGCTGAGCGCGAACCTCGAGGGACAGACGCTCGGGCCGCACGGCCTCGAGGAACGCATCATCCGAGAGTTCGCCGCATGATGGCTCGATCCATCGCCGAGCACGCCGCTCCGATCCGCGTCGCGTCGGAGATCGACGATCGACGCTGCTTCACCGTGGTCGTGGCCGGCCGCACCTACGGGCTGCCGGTGGAGCATATCCACACGGTGTTCGAGATGATGGCGGTGACGCCGGTGCCGCTGGCGCCCCCCGAGGTGCTCGGCCTGGTCAACCTGCGTGGCAAGATCGTCACCGCAGTGAGCCTGAGGCGGCGGCTGCGCGACGCCGAAGCGCCGCTCGGGAGTTTCCGCATCGCCGTCGGCATCGACTATCGCCACGAGAGCTTTGCCCTGGTGGTCGACGAGGTCGGCGACGTGCTCACGCTCGAAAAGGGCACGCTGATCGACACCCCGCCGCACCTCGGCGCGGAAGGCATCCCGATCGAAGCGGTGCACCGGCTCGAAGACATGATCCTGCCGATTCTCGATCTCGACTGGATCTTCGCGTTCGGCGGCAAGGAATGAGCGACGTCAGGCATGGGCTGCGGCAGGCAATGACGATGGACGCCACGGAGACAGGCGCGCCGACCCCGGCGCCGCCGATGCAGGTCCTCATCGTTGACGATTCCAGGGTGATCCGGAAGGTCGCGGGACGCATCATGCAGTCGCTCGGCTTCGTCACCCGCGAGGCCGAGAACGGCGCCGAGGCCTGTGCCGCCTGCATGGCGATGATGCCGGACGCGATCCTGCTCGATTGGAACATGCCGGTGATGGACGGGCTCGAGTTCCTCTCGCGCCTGCGCAGGATGCCGTCCGGCATGACGCCGAAGGTGGTGTTCTGCACCACCGAGAACGAGGTCGCGCAGATCACCCGGGCGCTGGCGGCCGGCGCGGACGAATACATCATGAAGCCGTTCGACAAGGAGATCGTGCGCTCGAAGCTCCAGGAAGTCGGGCTGTTGGCGCCTTGACCATCCGTGTCGCGCCCATCGCGCCTCCGACGCGCGCGCGCCGTGCGCCGCTCGGTCCCGGCGTCCTCGTGGTCGGTGCTTCGACGGGCGGTCCGCAGGCCCTCGTGACGCTCATTGCGGGACTCGCGCCGCATGTCGCGCGGCTGCCGATCTGCGTGACCCTGCACATGCCGCGCGACCTGATGCCGGTGATCGCCGCGCACGTGGCCCGGCGCTGCGACGTCGAGACCCGCGTGGTCACCACGCCGTGCACCCTCGTGGCGGGTCTGGTGCATTTCGCGCCGGGCGACCGTCATCTCGTGCTCGGCCGGACCGCGACGGGCTGGGCGTTGAGCCTCGCGGCGAGCGCCTCGCGCGATTTCTGCCAGCCGGCGGTCGACGTGATGTTCGAATCCGCGGCCGCCGCCTTCGGTCCGCGCACGCTCGCGGTGGTGCTGTCGGGGATGGGCAAGGACGGGTTGGCCGGCGCCCGCGCCGTCGTCAAGTCGGGTGGTGCGATCCTGGTGCAGGACGACGCCTCCTCGGCGGTCTGGGGCATGCCGGGCGCCGTTGCCAAGGAGGGGCTCGCCGCCGCCGTCCTGCCGCCCGAGGCCATCGCCCGCGAGGTGGTGCGCCGCCTCCGTCACGCCGCGGCGACGCGGTGAACGCCGGTTTCGCCCTGCTCCAGCGCTTCCTGCGGGAGACCTCGGGCTTCTGCCTCGAGGACGACAAGCTCTACCTGGTCGAGGATCGCTTGCGCGGCCTCCTGCGGGCGCGCGGCATCGCCAGCCTCGACGAGCTCGCGCAGCGCCTTCACGTCGATCGCCGCTCCGACCTCGCCCAGGCGGTCGCCGAGACGCTGACCATCAACGAGACGTCGTTCTTCCGCGACCGCGCCCTGTTCTCCGCCGTCGCCGACAGGCTGTTGCCGCGGCTGCTGGCGTCGCGGCGCGACAAGCGTCGGCTTCGCATCTGGTGCGCCGGCTGCGCCACCGGACAGGAGCCGTACTCGCTGGCCATGGTGCTCGACGACATGACGCGCCAGCTCTCGGGCTGGCAGGTCGAGATCGTGGCGACGGACTTGTCGCGCCCCGTGCTCGAATTCGCCAGGGCCGGGATCTACAGCCAGTTCGAGGTGCAGCGCGGCCTTCCGGTGGCCATGCTGCTGCGCCACTTCAGCCGCCACGACGAGGGCTGGCGGATCAGCGACTACCTGCGCGCCAAGGTGACCTTCCGCACCCAGAACCTGCTGGCGATCTCGCGCGACTCCGGTCCCTTCGATCTCGTGTTCTGCCGCAACGTGCTGTTCTATTTCGATGCCGCCACCAGGCGGCGCGTGATCTCCGGCCTGATCGACGTGCTGGCGCCGGACGGTTTCATCGCGCTCGGCGGCAGCGAACGCGTCGGTGCCGTCTGCGCCGACCTGCTCACCGAGGGCGACACGCCCTTCGTCTTCCGTCGCGCCACCGTCGCCGCGGACCGGCACGTGATGGCCTGAGCGACGAGGTCGTCCCGCTCGACGTCTATCGCAACGCGTAGGCGCCGAGCCACAGCGCGACCCCGGCACCGACGGACAGGATGATCCGCAGGGTCCCGAACCACCTCGGTGCCAGACCGCCGCGGACCAGATCGAGATCGATCGGCCCGAGCACCAGCGCCGCCAGGCCGAGCCCGGCGAGGCGCCACGGCTCCGGCGCCGCGAGCAGGGCCCAGGCGGCGAGCGAGGGCAGAACCGAGATCAGATAGTGCCGGCCGGAACCACCGTCCGGGACCGCCAAGCCCCAGCGGATGCCGCCGAGGAACGACACGATGACCGCGCCGTAGGTCGCCAAGGCCGCATCGAGCCGCGGCGGCGCCATCCCGAGCGGACGGTGCAGCAGCAGGCCGATCGCGAGCGCCCAGAACGGGATCAACCCCGCGAGTCCGAGCAGGAGGGGCGCGGGCGGAATGGCGGTCTTCGACATGGGCACACTCTCTATCTCGCAGCGCGCCCCGATGCAGCTCCGGGCGGCGACGACGTCGTGCGGCCGATCGCATCGCGCACCGTTGCACCCGCGCGCGGGATGGGCCAAAGAGAGGCTGGGAGGTTGGCGGTGGACGTTCCACTCGCCAACCGGGTCAGGTCCGGAAGGAAGC
>CAZZWW010000191.1:0-6212 GCA_964657815.1 Vulcanimicrobiota bacterium
AGTCACGCAAGCCTTCGCCGAGCGCGCGTTGCCCGCGACGGATGTCGCGCGGCATGCTCGGTGTGAGGTCCTCGATTTCCGCCATGTCGAAATAGGGAGTGGGGATGCCACGGATCGCGGAGACCGCCGCTCGTCGGCAGGCTCAGAAATCCTCGAGGTCGTAGTCGAGGATGGCCATCTGCAGGGTGAAGGTCTTGCCCTTGGGGTCGTCGGCCGAGATGATGCCGAGGAAGTCGTCGCCCATGTTGAGTTCCACGGAGTCCGTCTTCTTGGCGCGCGCCACGATCTTCAGCTTGTCGTTCTCGAACAGCCGGCGCAGGTAGTCCTGCAGCGTCTGCCGCTCCACCGGCACCTTCATGTCGAAGGCGAAAGAGCGGTCGCCGTCCTCGTCGTCGACGAGGATCGTGCCGATGGCGCGTTCGCCCAGGTGCACCTCGGCATTGTCGGGGTCCTTGCGCGCCGGCGTGACCTTGATGGCCTCGTTGCCGAAGGAGCGGCGCAGGAACTCCTGCAGCTTGCGCAGTTCGGTCTTGTCCAAGGTGGGCTCCCATGCGGATGTCGGAGCCGACGGTGCCAGATATGGCGCGCGGTCGCAAACGTGACCGGCCCGCAAGCATCGAGGAGGAGCGCGACATGAAGCCGACCGACGGCTCATCGGCGACAGGCGGCGGGCGCGACACGTTTTCGGCGGAAGCCTGGGCGCGCAACGCCGCCGCCTACGCGGCCATCCGTGGCATGCCCTTCAACGCGGAACTCGCCGCGGGCACGCTCCGCATCGGGCGGTTCAAACACTACATCGTGCAGGACGCGCACTACCTCGTCGGCTTCGCCCGCGCCCTGAGCCTCGCCGCCGCCAAGGCGCCCGATCCCGACACGATCGTGCAGTTCTCCCGCGCGGCGCAAGACGCGATCGTGGTGGAGCGCGCGCTGCACGGCGGCTTCTTCCGCGACCACGGCATCGACGCCGAGACCTTCGCCGCCACGCCGCTGACGCCGGCCTGCGACCATTACGTGAGCTACCTCGTGGCCACCGCCCACGCCGAACCCTACGAGGTGCTCTGCGCGGCGCTGCTGCCCTGCTTCTGGATCTACGCCGAAATCGGCGCCGACATTGTCGCGCGCGCCGCGCCGGACAATCCCTACAGGGCCTGGATCGACACCTACGCCGGCGAGGAGTTCGCCGCCGCCGTCGCGTTGATGAGGGCCGCGACCGATGCCGCCGCTCGCGGCGCCGCGCCGTCCACGATCGAGCGGATGCACCGCGCGTTCACGCAGGCGACGCGGCTGGAGTGGCTGTTCTGGGACAGCGCCTATCGCGAGGCCGGATGGCCGGTGTGACGGGCGAGGCGGAACCGATCGCGGCCGGCATCGTGATTCTCGTCGACGCCGACGCCTGCCCGGTGAAGGACGAAGCGTACAAGGTGGCCGAGCGTCACGGCGTGCCGGTCGCCGTCGTCGCCAACGCGCCGCTGCTGGTGCCGCGCGTGGCCTGGATCCGCCGCGTCCACGTCGCCGCCGGACCCGACGTCGCCGACGACTGGATCGCCGCGCGGGCGCGACCGGGTACGATCGTCGTCACCGCCGACATCCCGCTGGCGAGCCGCGCGGTGAAGGCGGGCGCCACCGTGATCGCGCCCGACGGCCGGCTCTTCACCGAGGCCTCGGTCGCCTCGGCGCTGGCGACCCGCAACCTCCTGGACTCGCTGCGCTCCTCCGGCGAGATCACCGGCGGCCCGCGCCCCTTCACGCCGCGCGACCGCTCGACCTTCCTGTCGGCGATGGAGACGGCGGTTCAGCGGCTCAAGCGCGCCGGGATGACGGCGGGAACGCTGCCGGATTAGCGCATCCTCCATCGCGATGTGGGGGGGAGGGTGGCGGCCGAAGCCGGGTGAGGGACGACGAGCTTCATTCCTCGGCGGTGATGCGAGCACGATCCGCGGCAGCATCGAGGCGGCGGTGGCGGTCCCCTCCTCCATGCTGAGCGGGGTCTTCCCCCGTTCCACGGGGGAGGATATCCACCATCGCGGCAAGAAATCCCGCGGCACCGCCCCGCGACGCGCCGGCCAAAGCCCGCTCCAGCCGCCCGCCCTGTACACGCGCCACCTCGAGGATCAGCGCGTCGCCCTTAGGCGTCGCGTGCAGCCGGCGCTGGCGTCGGTCCGCCTCGCCCAGCCGGCTCGCGACGTAGCCGCGCGCGAGCAGGTCCTTCAGCACGCGGTTGAGGCTCTGCTTGGTGATCTTCAGGATGTCGAGCAACTCGGCCACGGTCAGGCCGGGCCGCCGCGACACGAAGTAGAGCACGCGGTGGTGAGCGCGGCCGAAGCCGTCGTCGGCGAGCAGGCGGTCGGCGTCGGCGACGAAGTCGCGGTAGGCGAAGAACAAGAGCTCGATCAGGGCGAAGTCGGGCGTCTCGCCCGCCGCCCCGAACTCCTCGATCCTCTCGCGCGTCATGTCATCCGGCCCGATGGTTAGGTCAGCATTATTGACATAAATGGTGGCGGACGCTACCCCTCGCGCCCGATCCGCACAAGCCGAGGAGGCCTGCCCATGTCCGTTCCCCCGTTCGACAAGCGAGACGGCGTGATCTGGATGAACGGCGTCATGGTGCCCTGGGCCGACGCCACGCTGCATGTGCTGTCGCACGGGCTGCACTACGCCTCCTCGGTGTTCGAGGGCGAGCGCGCCTACGGCGGCACCATCTTCAAGTCGACCGAGCATTCCGAGCGGCTGCTCAACTCCGGCCGGATCCTCGACATGGCGATCCCCTACACCGTCGCCGACCTCGATCGCATCAAGGCCGAGGTCGTCGCCGCCAACGGCCAGACCGACTGCTACGTGCGACCGGTCGCGTGGCGCGGCAGCGAGATGATGGCCGTCGCCGCGCAGAATTCGACGATCAACCTCGCGATCGCCTGCTGGGCGTGGCCCTCGATGTTCGACATGGCCACCAAGATGAACGGCATCAAGCTCGACATCGCCGAGTGGCGCCGCCCCGACCCGACGACCGCGCCGTGCCACGCCAAGGCGGCCGGGCTCTACATGATCTGCACCCTGTCGAAACACGCCGCCGAGCGCCGCGGCTACGCCGATGCCCTGATGCTCGACTGGCAGGGCCGCGTCGCCGAATGCACCGGCGCCAACGTCTTCTTCACGCAGGACGGCACCATCCACACGCCGATCGCCGACTGCTTCCTCGACGGCATCACCCGGCGCACGGTGATCGACCTGGCACGGCGACGCGACATCGAGGTGGTCGAGCGCCGGATCATGCCCGACGAGCTCGACGCGTTCGACGAATGCTTCATCACGGGGACCGGTGCCGAGGTGACGCCGGTGGCCGCGATCGGACCCTACGGCTTCAAGCCGGGCGCGATCGCGCGGGCGATGGTCGAGGACTATGCCGCCGCGGTGCAGCCGAAGCACCGCGCGGCGGCCTGAGCGGCGCTTCGTGACAGATCGTCAAGCGCGGCGGGACGGAGCTGCAGCACCGTTTCGACCTCGTCACGACCGCCGGCACGTCGAGCGCTACCGCGAGACCCGCTCGAACGGCCGCGCGCGCCGCTGCGGAATCGGGAAACTCTTGTCATTTACGGGGTGAGCCGAAGGCGAGAACCCGTAACCCATCGCGCTTGCCGGACGACGCCCTCACCGCAGAGGGCAACGGGTTTCGCCTACGGCGCCTCGGAATGACGACCGGTGTCCCTACGGCTTGGCTCCGAACGGCTCCGGCGCCGGCTTCGACTGGTCGGCCCGCGCGTCCGCCACGATCTGCTTGAACTGCGGCAGGTCGAGCGGCGACGCGGTGATGAAGGGCCCGATCAGGTAGACCGGCGTGCCCTTGAGCTGGAGGGCGTCGGCTTCCTGGAAGTTGCGCTTCAGCAGCGCGATGATCTCGCCGTCGCGCTGGTCGAGGTCCTTGTTCAACCGGGTGACGTCGACGCCGGCGGCCACCGCCGCCTCCGAGATGTCGGCGTCGTTGGCGGGATGCGCCTTCATCCGCATCAGCGCCTTGTGCATCTCGGCGTACTTGCCCTGCCACGCCGCGGCGATGGCGACCTTGGCCGCCGCCACGGAGGTCTTCGCCAGGATCGGCCAGTCCTTGTAGATGACTCGCACCTGCGGATCGTCGGCGAGCAGCGCCTCGAGATCGGCCTCGCTCTTCTTGCAGTAGGCGCAATTGTAATCGACGAACGCGACGATGGTGACGTCGCCCTGCGGGTTGCCGAGCATCGGCGAGGCGGCATCGTGGATCAGCGCATCGTTGAGGCTGAGGACCGGTGGCTTCTCCGCCGCGATCGCCTTGGCCTTGCGGTCCGTCGCGCCGACGGTCGCGGCCGAGGCGGCAAGCGTGCCCGTGGCCAGAAGGACGGCCAGCGCCGCGGTGGCGCGCCGGACAAGGGCAGACGCCTCCGGTCGGCCGAGCCTGATGGGCCGATCGCGCGACATGAAATGTTTATGCGACCGGTGCCCCGGAAACGCAACTCGGCTGTCCGTAGTGGGCGAGATAACGCTCTTCGATGTCGCCCATCGGCATCACCGCGAACACGTCCGTCGTCCCGAACTGGCGGTCGAGCACGGCGGAATGGCCGAAGCGGGCGCCGGTGCGCAGGTAGGCCTTGAGCAGCGGCGGCAGGGCGAGCAGGCCGCGCTTGGCGTCGACCGCCTCGGCGGGAGCCGGCTCGAACGCGGCGCGGCAATGCGGCCAGGCCGAGACCTGCCAGGCCGGCTCGGCCTGGGCCAGCCGCAGCAGGAAGCTCAGCGGCGTGCGGTTGGCCTCGAGATCGAGGCCGGCCAGGCTGGCGCAGCCGATCAGCACGTCCACGGCATGGTGGCGCGCGTAGAGCCACAGCCCGCGCCACAGCAGCTCGATGACTCTCTTGGAGCGGTAGTCCGCGTGGACGCAGGAACGTCCCAGTTCGAGGAAGCGCGTCGCGGGATGGCGCGCGAGCAGCGGCGCGAGATCGAACTCGCCCTGGGAATAGAAGCCGTTGTGGCGCTCGGCCACGTCGCGGCGCAAGAGGCGGTAGGTGCCGACCAGCCGCGTCTTGGGCCGCCCGCCGGCGCCCCGCGCCTCGGTGTCGAGGACGATCAGGTGGTCGCAGATGTCGTCGAAGGGGCAGAGATCGAGGCGCTTGGCCTTCGACGACGCCGCGGCGATGGCACCGCCCTCCTCGTAGAACACCTCGTAGCGCAGCCGCTGCGCCTGCCGCAGCTCCTTCGCGCTCTCGACCAGTCGGACCTCGAAGGGGCCGGCCCGCTCGAAGATCGGCGAGCCCTTGACCTTGATGGCCGAGCGCATCGTATGCGCCAAGGTCCCGTCGTCGTGCCGCGCCTCGACGTCCGCTCCGATGAATGTCATGCCCCGCCGTGCCCCCGCCCGATGGCCGCCTCCGCATAGGCGGCCTGCGCAAAGCTTTCATGACGCGGCGCCTTTCGCTTGTCACGCGCGCGAAACGGACTTGGGATAAGCACGCTCGCACCCGGAAGGACCATGGCCGCGCTTCGTTTCCTGCTCATCGCCCTCGCGCTGCTCGGCTTCTTCCTCGTGGGGACGCCGCTGCAATGGCTGGTGGCGCGCCTGCGGCCGGCGGCGGCGCACCGCATCCCGCTGGTGTTTTGCCGCTCGCTGTTGCGCCTCAGCAAGGTCACGCTCGACGTGGAAGGCGGCTGGCCGCAGAAGGGGGCTGTGATGCTCGTGCCCAACCACATCTCCTGGATCGACATCCTGGCGCTCGGCGCTCTCACCCCGTTCTGCTTCCTGGCGAAGAGCGAGATCGCGCGCTGGCCGATCGTCTCGGCCTTCGCCGCCGTGCAGGGCACGGTGTTCGTCGATCGGTGCCGCCGGCGGTCGATCCCCGATGCCAACCGCGCACTCGCCGCCCGCATGCGCGAGGGGCGGCCGGTGCTGCTCTTTCCGGAGGGCACCACCTTCGCCGGGCCGATGCCCGAACGCTTCCACTCCTCGCATTTCGCCGCCGCGCGCGACCTGCTCGCCACGGACCCCGCCGGCGCAGCCGTGGTGGTGCAGCCGGTGGCCCTGGCCTATTCGCGTGCCGACGCGGCCTGGGTCGGCGACGAGGCCCTCGTGCCGCACGTGTGGCGCGTTTTGCGGCAGCCGCCGCTGACCTGCCGCGTCCGCTTCGGCGCACCGATCGCCTATGTGCCGGGCAGCGACCGCAAGCTCGTGGCCCGCGAGGCCCGCGACGCCGTCG
>CAZZWW010000192.1:0-6197 GCA_964657815.1 Vulcanimicrobiota bacterium
AGCACGCCGGTCAGCAGGTTCTCGGCCTGGTCGAACGATCCCAGCAGCTCGGCGCCCTCCGAGAACTGACCCGCGAACTCCTCCACCAGGTCCTCGAGCACGTCGATCGGCACGGCGCCGAGCTGGGCGGCCGAGCGGGTGATGGCCTTGAGTTCGGCGGGGTCGAAATGGCCGAGCAGCCGGCTCGCCAGCGGCTTGCCCATGACGAGGAGCAGAGCCGCCACCTTCTCGGGTCCCTTGAGCGGCCGGTAGCTGTCGTAGGTGGCGTCGCGGGTCATGGCTCGGTCAGGCCGCCGGATCCGGCTGGCCGACGATCTCGATCAGCTTGACGCCGATCTTGGAGGGATCGTCGTCGAGCGCCACCAGCTCGCCCCGGGCGATGGTGCGCCCGTTGACCACGATGTCGACGGGGTCGGAAATGTCGTGGTTGAGCGCGATCACGGCGCCGCGCTCGAGCGCCATCAGGTCGGCGATCGGCATGGACGTCGAGCCGACGAACACCTGCACCACGACGGGGATCTTGAGGATCGAGTCGAGGTGGGAGGCGGGCGCGATCCGCTCCGCTTGTGCGGTAGCTGCGGCGGCCGGATTGCGGGTGGGGAAGGGTGCGGACGACATGGATCAGGCCTTGATCAGGTCTTGAAGCGGGCTTCGGCGGAGGCGGGGGGCGATGTCGGTCGGCGGCGTCGTGGACGGCATGGCTGTCGGCGCGATCTCGTCGATGCGCAGCGAATAGCGGTCCTCGTCCTGGCCGATCTCGCCGCGGTAGAGCGTGCGCCCGTCGCAGACGAGCGAAGCGCGCGTGCGCGCCCCGGCCGGCAGCGCCAGCACCTGTCCGGGCTTCAACTCGGACAGCTGGCGCAGCGACAGCGGCATGGCCTCGAGCAGCACGTCGACCGTCACCGCGGCGCGCGAAAGCTCCTGGCGCAGCTGCGACGACCATCGTGGATCCGTGCTGGGCGGCGGGGCCTCGGCCTCCGCCTCGCCGGCGAAGGCCTGCAGCGCCGCCGGCGGCAGCGCCAAGGTGAGCAGGCCGCGCAGGCCGAAGATCGCGATCGCGAGCGTGACCACGCCGACGTCGCGGGCCGCGGCGCCGCACACGTCGGCCGGCGGCATGCCCTCGATCCTGACCGGCTTGGCGCCGGTGAAGCCGCGCGCCTGCCATTCCCCCGCGAGGGCGGCGGCGGCCAACGCGGCGATCGTGTGGGCGTATTGCCCATCGATCGACGTCGCCGGACGCATCTCGTCCGGGCGGCACTCGCCGCCGGACCCGCCGCACAGCAGCTCGACGATGGCGTGGACGAGCGCCGGGTCCAGGCTCGCCAGCACGGTGCAGCCGATCCCGGCGCATTCGAGGGCCGAGCTGACCGCGCCGGGCCGCTGCGAGGCGAGGTGGTCGCGCAGCGCGACGCGGCGGAATCCGACCAGCGCGCCCTCGACGCTCGTCGTCGTGCCCGCCATCGTGCCGAGGCTCTTCACCAGGGCGGCGAGCAGGCGCTCGGCGGCCTCCTTCAGCAGCGGTGCGCCGTCGAAGGCGCCGGCTTCGCCCGGCCGAGCCGGACGGGGGCGGTCGGCCCGCTGCGTCTTGGCTGAGGCGAGCGGGAACATGTCAGGCCGCCGCCTTCATCGGCTCGGCCTTGCCGGCGCCGTTCATGGTCTCGTTCTCGACCGCATCGATCGAGGGGCGGTCCTTCGACGAGATGGTCTTGCGGCCGTGTTCCAGCGCGATCAGCGGCATGGCGCCGTTCATGAAGGCCAGCAGCGACTGCTTGATGATGACGTAGAGCCGGTAGCGTTTCTCGCGCGTCACCTTGATCTTCGAGGCCAGCGGACCGGCGAAGCCGTAGGACATGAAGATGCCGGCGAAGGTGCCAACGAGCGCCGCGCCGATCAGCTCGCCGAGCAGCTCGGGCGACTGGTCGAGCGCGCCCATGGCCTTGATGATGCCGAGCACGGCGGCGACGATGCCCAGCGCCGGCAGTCCGTCGGCGACGCTCTGGATCGCGCTGTAGGGCTTCAAGCGGTCCCGCTTGATGGTCTCGATCTCCTCGTCCATCAGCGCCTCGATCTCGTGGGTGCGGGCGTTGCCGACGAGGATGAGGCGGACGTAGTCGCAGATGAAGGCCGTCATGTCCTTGTCGGCCAGCGTCTTGGGGAAGCGCTGGAAGAGCTCCGACTCCTTGGGGTTGTCGATCTGCTCCTCGAGCGCGTTGCGGCCGCTGCCGCGCAGCTCGCGCATCAGCACGTAGAGCAGGCCGAGGAGGTCGAGGTAGTCGCGCTCCTTGGGGGAGGCGCCCTTGATCGCTTCGAGGATGGCCTTGCCCGTGTCCTTGATCGTCGGCAGCGGGTTGGCGACGATGAAGGTGCCGAGCGCCGACCCCCCGATGATGATGAACTCGTAGGGCTGCCACAGCACGAAGACGTGGCCGCCGGCCGCGACGAAGCCGCCGAGCATGCAGCCGAGCGCGACGATCAGACCGATGGCGAAGCTCAAGGCGGCTCTCCTGCTGGAGACGCCAGTTCAACAGGATTGCCTTGCCCGAGGCTGGCGGGGCTTCCCGCCGACGTCATTCCGGACGAGCGAAGCGAAGATCCGGAACCGGTGAGCCTCGCGCTGTCAGGTCAGACGCAAGCTCACCGACCCCGGGGAAGCCTGCTCAACCCCGAATATCGCTCGCCTTCGGCGCGATCACCGCGAAGAGGTCGCCCAGCGCGGCGAGGCTCGCCTGCTGCAATGCGGCCGCAGAGACCACCGAGCCTTCCGGACCTGGTAGATTGCGCGTCGCCGTGGTCGAGGCGACCACGGCCGGGCGGAAGCCGAGGTTGAAGGCCGAGCGCGCCGTCGAGTTCACGCACATGTGGGTCATGAACCCTGTGAGGATCAGGTCCTTGCTGCCGGTCGCCGTCAGCTTGTCCTGTAATTCGGTGCCGACGAAGGCGCTTGGGTAGTTCTTGACGATCGTCTCCTCGCCAGCGCGCGGCGCCACCTCGTCGGCGATGGCGCCGATGCGGTCCTGAAGATCGTAGGGCGAGCCGGCGCCGGCGTCGTGCTGGACGTGGAAGATCGGAATGCCCGCCTGCCGTGCCCTCTCGAGCAGCGCCGCCGCCTCCCTGATCGCCGGTTCGACCCCCTCGAGCGTCATCACGCCTTCGCGATAGGTGTTCTGCAGGTCGATCATGATCAGTGCAGAGCCCTTGAGGCTCGGCGCCTCGTTGCCGAGGCCCGAGACGTCGCGGAGGGTCTTGGGCTGGCTCATGGGCGGTTTCCTCGGGCGGGACGCGGGGCGCGTCGGACGCTCCATTTCACTTACCGCCAAGCTCGGGATCGGCAACCCTGACCAGGGTCCGATCTTCCACCCGAAGCTTCGGCTCAGGAGCAGGCCGGTCGCCCGTACACGACGCGGGTGCTCGCCTGCTTGCGCAGCCCGGGGCCGACCCTGATCACGAGTGGGCACGGCGGCGGCGGGGCCGGCGGTCCGACGAACAGCGGCGGCGCTGGCGTAGCGCCCTCGCCGAACGTGACCTGCGGGGGCAGCGGCGGCAGCACGCCGAAGCCGTCGTCGAGCACGCCGACCTCGCTCGGGAAGCCGTAGAACTGCGCCTGCGCGGCGGACGGCAGCAGCGCGAGCCCTAGGATAATAGATGTGAGTCTAGACGAACGGCACATGCTAGCTCCATCGACGGCGCACCGAGGCTCTTCTAGGTTGCGCCCGATTGATTGGTCCGGCTTGCCTCGTCTTGTGACACGTGTCGCGAGCTGGCACGATATCGGGCCGTCAAACGAGGCATGGTCCTCGTTCGGGCAAGCCGCGGTCCGTCTCGACACGGTCCGCGAAAAGAAATGACCGCCAATGCGGTCTGGGAGGGTATTGGCCGTGAGTGGACGCGAAATCGAACTCGACGATCGGGCGACAATGGACATGATGGCCAACCCGACGTTCCAGAAGCTGACCCGCTCGCGCGCGACGCTCGGATGGACCCTCGCGACCATCATGTGGGTCATCTATTTCGGCTTCATCCTGCTCGTCGCGTTCAACAAGACCGACGGCATGATCCTCTCGACCAAGATCGCGCCCGGCTCGACCACTTCCATCGCGATCGTCGCCGGCTTCGCGATCTTGATCACCACTTTCGTCGTCACGGCGGTCTACGTCGCCATCGCCAATTCGAAATTCGACCGGCTCGCGCGCGAGCTGCGTGGCGAGGTGCTGCGATGAGCCGCTTCGCCCGTCTCGTCGCCTCCGCCGCGCTCCTGCCGGTCGGCGCGACGGCCGCCCTGGCGCAGACCGCGCCGGCCGCGGCTCCCGCGACGGCGCAGGAGCCCCTCAACTATCCCGCGCTCGTCATGTTCTTCCTGTTCGTGGCGCTGACGCTCTACATCACGGCGCGCGCGGCCACCGGCAACAAGTCGGCGTCGCAGTTCTACGCCGCCGGCGGCGGGATCACCGGCTTCCAGAACGGCCTCGCCATCGCGGGCGACTTCATGTCGGCCGCCTCCTTCCTCGGCATCTCCGGCCTAGTCTACACCTCGGGCTTCGACGGGCTGCTCTACTCGATCGGCTTCCTCGTGGGATGGCCGATCCTGCTTTTCCTCATCGCGGAGCGCCTGCGCAACCTCGGCCGCTTCACCTTTGCCGACGTCGCCTCGTTCCGGCTGGCGTCGACGCCGATCCGGCTGTTCTCGGCCTTCGGCACGCTGGTCGTGGTCGCGCTCTACCTCATCGCGCAGATGGTGGGCGCGGGCGAGCTCATCGTGCTGCTCTCCTCCAACCATCTGCCCTACATCACGGCCGAGATCATCGTCGGCATCCTGATGATTGTCTACGTCGCCTTCGGCGGCATGAAGGCGACGACCTGGGTGCAGATCATCAAGGCCGGCCTGTTGCTGTTCGGCGCCACGGTGATCGCGGCGATCGTGCTCACCAAGTTCAACTGGAGCCCGAACGCGCTGTTCTCCAAGGCGGTCGAGATTTCGCCGAAGAAGGACGCGATCATGGCGCCGGGCGGCTTCGTGCCCGACCCGATCTCCGGCATCTCGCTCGGCATGGCGCTGATGTTCGGCACCGCCGGCCTGCCGCATATCCTGATGCGCTTCTTTACCGTGAAGGACGCCAAGACGGCGCGCACCTCGGTGCTCTACGCCACCGGCTTCATCGGCTACTTCTACGTGCTGACCTTCATCATCGGCTTCGGTGCCATCGTCTTCGACCTGAAGGGCACCGTCAGCAACATGGCCGCGGTGCGGCTCGCCGAACAGGTCGGCGGCCCCTACCTCTTCGGCTTCATCGCCGCCGTGGCCTTCGCGACCATCCTCGCGGTGGTCGCCGGCCTGACGCTGGCAGCGGCTTCCGCCGTCAGCCACGACATCTACGCCAACGTCATCGCCAAGGGGAACTCGGAGCGCCACGAGGTCAACATTTCCAAGGGCGCGGCGGTGGTGATCGGCATCGTCGCCATCGGGCTCGGCGTCGTGTTCGAGAAGCAGAACGTCGCCTTCATGGTCGGCTTGGCTTTCTCGGTCGCGGCCTCCTGCAACTTCCCGGTGCTGGTCATGTCGATCATGTGGCGCAAGTGCACCACGCTCGGCGCGGTCGTCGGCGGCTCGCTCGGCCTGATCTCCTCGGTGGTCATGGTCGTGCTGTCGAAGGCGTTCTGGGTCGTCTCGCTGGGCCACAAGGCGGCGATCTTCCCCTATTCGAACCCGGCGATCTTCTCGATGCCCATCGCCTTCATCGGGATCATCGTGTTCTCTCTCCTCGACAAGAGCCGTCGCGCCGAGCGGGAGAAGGCGCTGTTCGACGCGCAATACGTCCGCTCCGAGACCGGCATCGGCGCGCTCGGCGCCCACGCGCACTGAGCCTGTCGCGACACGCTCGGAAGCCCGGCCTCGTGCCGGGTTTCCCTTGATGCTTGGCCCACCGGTTGCCTTGCGCCATTAGCACGGGACAGCAGCCGGAACGCCTTTGACCTCAGCCCCGGACATCGCGCGAGACCCGCACGGCAAGCGTATCGCGCCGGCGCGGGCCGTCGCGCGCCTGCGCAGCAGCGTGCGCGCCGGCGAGAGCGGCCTCATCGTCCTCGCCGTGGTGGTCGGCATCTTCGCCGGCCTCACCACCACGGCGCTGTCGCGTTTGGCGGCGCTCCTCCACCACCTGCTCTACGGCCACGCTGCGCTGAGCTCTCTCGAGCGCCTCGAC
>CAZZWW010000193.1:0-6137 GCA_964657815.1 Vulcanimicrobiota bacterium
CGCGAGATCCAGGCCTCGCTGGCGCAGGTGTCGCGCGGGCGCACGACGCTGGTCATCGCCCACCGTCTCTCGACCATCGTCGACGCCGACGAGATTCTGGTGCTCGATGCCGGCCGCATCGTCGAGCGCGGCACGCACGACGGCCTGCTGGGGCAGGGCGGAGTCTACGCTGCGATGTGGGACCGCCAGCACCAGGTCGAGGAGGCCGAGGAGACGTTGCGCCGCGCCCTGGCGCGAGACGGGGCGGAGCACGACGAGCGGGACGGGCAGGAGACCATGGCAGTCGGCGCCGCCGCCCTCGCGCGCGGCGAGGCCGAGGTCGAGCGGCTGCTCGGACCGGCACATGCCAAGACGCTCGATCCGGTGCCGGGAGAGTAGGCGTAAAATCCTATCCTTGCGGCGCTTTCCCGGGAACATTTCTACCACCGGGGAGGACCATGTCGTGGAGGAATGGCTCTTGCGCAGACGCCCCGACGACAGGCTTTATGACGTGCGCTTTGGTCGCTCCGCGAAGGTTCAGAGCGGCGCATTCTAAGAACGGAAAACCTGTGACACGATCCGATCGCTCGTTCGTGAAACGAGCTTCGAGCGGCCGAGCCAAGCTGCTCGCGGCCGGTCTCGCCACGATTTTCGCCAACGGAATTCCCCACGCCGATGCCGCGAGCACCCTGCTCAACGTCAGCTACGATCCGACGCGTGAACTCTACAAGGAGATCAACAAGGCCTTCGCTGACGAATGGAAGGCGAAGACGGGCGAGGCGCTCACCGTCCGCGCCTCGCACGGCGGCTCCGGCGCCCAGGCGCGCTCAGTCATCGATGGCGTGCCGGCCGACGTCGTGACGCTGGGCATCCCCTCCGACATCGACGCCATATCGCGTCTCACCAAGAAAATCCCCGAGGATTGGGCAAAGCGCCTGCCCAACGACAGCCTGCCTTACACGTCGACCGTCGTGTTCGTCGTGCGCAAGGGCAACCCGAAGGGCATCAAGGACTGGAACGACGTGGTGAAGCCCGACGTAAAGGCCATCACCGCCAATCCCAAGACCTCCGCCGGCGGCCGCTGGAACTACCTCGCCGCCTGGGGCTATGCCTACAACCATGACAAGGACAAGGCGAAAGCCAACGCCTTCGTCGCCTCGTTCTACAAGAACGTGCCCGTGCTCGACACCGGTGCCCGAGGCTCCACGGTGACCTTCGCCCAGCGCGGCCTCGGCGACGTGCTCCCGACCTGGGAGAACGAGGCGTACCTCGTGCTCGAAGAGTTCGGGAAGGACAAGTTCGAGATCGTCGTGCCGCAGCATTCGATCCTCGCCGAGCCGCCGGTCTCGCTCGTCGATGGCAACGTCGACAAGGACGGCAACCGCAAGGCGGCCGAAGCCTACCTGCAGTTCCTCTACGGCGACACGGCGCAGGCGATCATCGCCAAACATCACTATCGCCCGCTCAAGCCCGAGGCCGCCGACAAGAAGGACCTCGCGCTGCTGCCGCCGGTCGAGCGCTACAGGATTGAGCCGCTGCTCGGCTCCTGGGCGGAGATCCAGAAGACGCAGTTCGACAACGGCGGCGCCTTCGACGTCATCAGCAGGGCCGGGCACTAGGCCTTGGCCTCGACCGTCCGCCTCCGGCCACCGAGCGTGATCCCAGGTTTCGGGATCGCGTTCGGCTACACTGTGTTCATGCTCTGCCTCGTGGTGCTGCTGCCGCTCTGCGGGCTGGTGGTCCGCGCGTCCGGTATCGGGATCGGCGGCATCGTCGAGGTCGCGCGCGATCCGCGGGTCGCGAGCGCGCTGCGCGTCAGCTTCGGTGTCTCGTTCCTTGCGGCGATCGTCGCCTCGATCTTCGGGCTGCTCGTCGCCTGGGTGCTGACCCGCTACGACTTTCCCGGCCGTCGCCTGGTCGACGCCGTGGTGGACCTGCCGTTCGCTCTGCCGACGGCGGTGGCCGGCATCGCGCTCGCCTCGATCTACGCGCCTAACGCCCTCGTCGGCGGCGCTCTGGCCTCGATCGGGATCAAGGTCGCCTATACGCCGCTCGGCATCTTCGTGGCGCTCGTCTTCATCGGTGTGCCCTTCGCGGTGCGCACGGTGCAGCCGCTCATCGCCGACATCGACCGCGAGGTCGAGGAAGCCTCGGCGACGCTCGGCGCCACGCGTCTCCATACCCTCACGCGGATCATCCTGCCGCCGCTCATTCCGGCACTGCTGACCGGTTTCGCGCTCGCCTTCGCCCGCGGCGTCGGCGAGTTCGGATCGGTGATCTTCATCGCCGGCAACCTTCCCTACGTGTCCGAGATCGCGCCGCTGCTGATCGTCATCAAGCTCTCCGAGTACGACTACGCCGGCGCCTGCGCGATCGCGGCGATCATGCTGGCGGCGAGCTTCTCCTGCCTCCTGATCATCAACCTTATCCAGGCCTGGAGCCGGCGGAGGTTCGGCCATGTCTGAGGTCTTGCCCGCTTCCGCCGCGGCCCTCCCCCCTACGACCGCCAGCGTGGTCGGTGAGCGGCCGCTCGCCCGCGTCCTGCTGATCGCGGTCGCCTTGGTGTTCCTCGCGCTTTTCCTCGTGCTGCCGCTGGTCGCGGTGTTCCAGCAGGCCTTCGCCAAGGGGATCGGCGCCTATCTCGAGTCCTTCGACGACGCGGATGCCTGGGCGGCGATCCGGCTGACGCTGCTCACCGCCGCCATCGCCGTGCCCTTCAACCTCGTGTTCGGCATCGCTGCCTCCTGGGCGGTCGCGAAGTTCGACTTTCGCGGCAAGACCCTGCTGACCACGCTGATCGACCTGCCGTTCTCGGTGTCGCCCGTCGTCTCCGGCCTGATCTACATCCTGCTCTTCGGGGCCCAGGGCTACCTCGGACCGCTTCTGCAGACGCTCGATATCCAGATCGTCTTCGCCGTGCCGGGCATCGTGCTCGCCACGATCTTCGTCACCTTCCCTTTCATCGCGCGCCAGCTCGTGCCTTTGATGGAGGAGCAGGGCAACGGCGACGAGGAGGCGGCATTGACGCTCGGCGCCTCCGGCTTCCACGTGTTCCGCACGGTGACGCTGCCCAACATCCGCTGGGCGCTGCTCTACGGCGTCCTGCTTTGCAACGCCCGCGCGATGGGCGAATTCGGTGCCGTATCGGTCGTCAGCGGCCACATCCGCGGGTTGACCGACACGATCCCGCTCCACGTCGAGATCCTCTACAATGAGTACAATTTCGTTGCCGCTTTCGCCGTCGCCTCCCTCCTCGCCGGTCTTGCCCTCGTCACCCTCGTCATCAAGTCGGTCCTGGAGTGGCGATACGCCGACGACCTCGCCGCCGGAGCGCGTCATTGACCCGCGCCTGACGGCGATCTCGGTCGAGGGCATCGCCAAGACCTTCAAGGGCGTTCCCGTCATCCAAGACGTAAATCTCGAGATCCGCGCCGGCGAGCTGCTGGCACTGCTCGGGCCATCGGGATCGGGTAAGACGACGCTGCTGCGTATCATCGCCGGGCTGGAGAGCCCCGACGCGGGCCGCATCATCTTCGGCGGCACCGACACGACGGGCATCCCGGTGCAGAAGCGCGAGGTCGGCTTCGTTTTCCAGCACTACGCGCTCTTCAAGCACATGACGGTGGCCGACAACATCGGCTACGGCCTGAGGGCGAGGAAGCGCGCCGAGCGACCCGCGCGTGACGCGATCGCCAAGCGCGTCGGCGATCTGCTCGACCTCATCAAGCTCTCGAAGTTCGCCGATCGCTATCCCTCGCAGCTCTCGGGTGGGCAGCGCCAGCGTGTGGCCCTCGCCCGCGCGCTGGCCGTCGAGCCGCGCGTGCTGCTGCTCGACGAGCCGTTCGGCGCGCTCGACGCCCAGGTTCGCAAGGATCTCCGGCGCTGGCTGCGCGACATCCACCAGCGCACCGGCCAGACCACGATCTTCGTCACTCACGACCAGGACGAGGCGCTCGAGCTGTCCGACCGTGTCGCCATCCTCCACGCCGGCCGCCTCGAGCAGGTCGGGACGCCGCTCGAGGTCCAGGACCACCCGGCCTCGGTCGCGGTGTTGAACTTCCTCGGCGACGCGATCGAGGTTGCGGCCGAGGTCGCCGGCAGCCGGATCACCGTGGGCGGCCGCCCCGTTCCGGTCGCCGTCGGGGATCGCCCGGACGGCCCAGCCCGGCTTTTCGTGCGCCCCTGGCATTTCGAGCTCGCGCTGCCCGAGAACGCGCACATCCAGGGGATCGTCCGCAACACCTACCGGGCCGGTGGGCGCAGCCATCTCTCGGTCGAGTACGCGGGACATCCCTTCGCGGTGATGCTGTCGCAGGACGCCCTTCCTGGTATCGACGAGACGATCGGCCTGCGCATCGTCGGCGGCTTCCTGTTCGCGGCGTAGCGTTTAAGCGCTTGCCGTTTCGGAGCGCGTAACGCCACCCGGAATGACAATCGGCGACTTGATGCCGACACGATTTGCGGCAAGACATCGCCGCTCTTGCGTCGCGCCCTTTCCGCCGAGGTTTTCATGCCGAGCTTACGTCCGACGCGTCTTGCCCTGGCCGCCGCGTCGCTCGCCTGCCTTCTCGGCGGTGCGCCGGCCTCGGCCGACAGCTTCACGGCGCAGCAGAAGAGCGACCTCGGGCCGCTTATCAAGGACTACCTGATGGCGCACCCCGAGGTGCTGCGCGACGCCATCACCGAGCTCGACACCCGCGAGAAGCAGGCCGAGGCCGACACCCGCAAGAAGGCGCTGGCCGAGCTCGGCGGCAAGCTCGCCACCCAGGCCGACAGCCTCGTCATCGGCAATCCAGACGGCAAGATCACGCTGGTCGAGTTCTTCGATTACAATTGCGGCTACTGCAAGCGCGCGATCGTCGACCTCGACAAGCTGATGCAGAGCAACAAGGATCTTAAGGTCGTGCTGCGCGACTTCCCGATCCTTTCGGCCGGCTCGGTCGAGGCGGCGCTGGTGGCACTCGCCGCACACAACCAGTTCTCCGGCGACAAATATTGGGAGTTCCACCGCAAGCTGCTGTCGAACCGCGCCGCCGTCGGCAAGGAGCAGGCGCTCGCCGTCGCCAAGGCGATGGGCGCAGATATGGATCGGCTCCAGAAGGACGCGAGCGATCCCAAGACCCGCGCCGCCATCCAGGAATCGCTGAGCGACGCCCAGGCGCTCAATCTCAACGGCACGCCCTCCTACATCGTCGGCGAGGACGCTATCGTCGGCGCCCAGGGCTTCGACGAGATCCAGAAGCGCGTCGAGAGCATGCGCAAGTGCGGCAAGGCCATGTGCTCCTGAGGCCTGAATCCTCGCCGCCCCGATGGGTCCCAAGACGATCCACGTCCTCAACGGACCCAACCTGAACCTGCTCGGCGCGCGCGAGCCGGCCACCTACGGCCACGCCACGCTCGCCGACATCGAGGCTGGACTTGAGCGCCTCGCCGGTGCACATGGCGTCACCCTGCGCTTCGCTCAGACGAACGCGGAGGGGGAACTCGTCACCTGGATCCAGGAGGCGGGCCGGGCCGGCGAGCCGATCATCCTCAACGCCGGCGCCTACACGCACACCTCGGTCGCGCTGCGTGACGCGATCGCGGGCACGGGAGCGAGCGTCATCGAAGTGCATCTGTCGAACGTCCATGCCCGCGAGAGCTTCCGGCACCATTCCCACATCTCGGCCGTCGCCCGTGGCGTGATCCTCGGCTTCGGGCCGCTCTCCTACGAGCTGGCGCTGCGCGCCTTGCTCGCCGATGGGGGTGCGCCATGAGCGACGATGCCGTGCCGCCCGGCCATGCCGCCCTGGTCGAGAGCCTCGCCGAGATCGCCAAGCGTCTCGAGCTGAGTGAGATCGAGTACCAGACCGGCGACCTCAAGATCCGCGTCGCCCGTCAGCTGGCGCCGACGTATGTGACGATCCCGCAGGGTGCGACGACCGCGCCCGCCTCCGCCGGGCCGGCTGTCGCGGCGCCCGCCGCCGAAGCCGCCGAACATCCCGGCACCGTGAAGTCGCCGATGGTCGGCACCGCCTACCTGCGCCCGGCTCCAGAGGCGGCGCCCTTCGTCGACATCGGCACCGCGGTGAAATCCGGCGACAAGATCCTGCTCGTCGAGGCGATGAAGACCTTCAACGAGATCATCGCCCCCAAGGGGGGCACGGTGACCCAGATCC
>CAZZWW010000194.1:0-6112 GCA_964657815.1 Vulcanimicrobiota bacterium
CCGGGCTCGGGCCTGGTGAAGGCCCAGGCCGAGGCCGAGGGCCTCGACAAGGTGGTCCTCGACGCCGGCTTCGAGTGGCGCGAGCCGGGCTGCTCCATGTGCCTGGGCATGAACCCGGACAAGCTGCGCCCCGAGCAGCGCTGCGCCTCGACCTCGAACCGCAACTTCGAGGGCCGGCAGGGGCCGCGCGGACGCACGCACCTGGTGTCGCCGCAGATGGCGGCGGCGGCGGCCATCGCCGGGCGCTTCGTCGACGTCAGGGAGTGGCGCTGAGGCCGGGCGCAATCCCCGAGATCACGACCCGGTTCGTCCAAGCGAACGGGCTGAGCTTCGCCTGCGACGAGTGCGGCGAGGGCGGCGACGTCGCCCTCCTCCTGCATGGTTTCCCCGAAGCACGCTTCTCCTGGCGCCACCAGCTCCCGGCGCTCGCCGCGCTCGGCTGGCGCGCGGTGGCGCCGGACCTGCGCGGCTACGGCGACAGCTCGCGTCCGCGCGGGCGTGGCGCCTACGCCATCGGGAACCTGGTCGAGGACGCCGCCGCGCTCTTCGATGCACTCGGAGCCCGCCGCCGCCTGCTGATCGGCCACGACTGGGGCGCGGTGATCGCCTGGAGCTTCGCCATCGCGCAGGCGCGGCCGCTCGACGGCCTGATCGTCATGAACGTGCCCCATCCCGACGTCTTCCGCCGGGTGCTGCGCCACTCCTGGCGGCAGCGGCTGCGATCCTGGTACGTGCTGTTCTTCCAGCTGCCCTGGCTGCCGGAGCGGGCGTTGACGCTCGGCCACGCCCGGCTCGTCGCGCGGACCTTCACCGGCATGGCGCGCAATCCCGAGGCTTTTCCGCCCGAGGTGCTGGCGCGCTACCGCGAGAACGCCACGCGGCCGGGCGCCATGACGGCGATGATCGACTATTACCGGGCCAATGCCGGCGCGTTCGTGAAGGCCTCGGCATCACCGCCCATCGCGACCTCGACCCTCATGGTCTGGGGCGAACACGACACCGCGCTCGGCCTCGAACTCACCGAGGGCTACGACGGTCTCGTCGACGACTTCACGCTCGTGCGCCTGCCGAATGCCTCGCACTGGGTGCAGCAGGACGCGCCCGAAGCCGTGAACGATGCTGTGAAACGCTGGCTCACCGCCGAGGGTCCGCGCCGGTTGAGGCTAAGGCTGACGTCAGACTAGTTCGAGGTCGTGCCGCCCGGCTGAGCGCCGGCCGGCGTCGCGTTCGGCCGGAAGCGGCGCACGAAGAGGTTCGCGATCATGGCGCGGGCGACGTGCTCCGCCTGGCACTGGGTGCCGAGTTCGGACAGGTGGTAGTTGTCGCTGGTCATCAGGTGGACCTTGGCGCGGGTCTGCGAGATGAATTTCATCGCGTCGTAGCGCTTGACGTAGAGGATGCCCTCGTCCCTGGCGATCTTGTCGAGCGCGGCCTTAATGGCGAAGTAGCTCTCGTCGCGCGCGAAGCGCGACGTGTATTGCAGCCCGACCAGGACGACGTCGATGTCGTTCGACTTCAGCCAAGCGATCGTCGATTTCACGATATCGGTGAACTGCTCGGGATCGACACGGGCCAGCGCGTCGTTGGTGCCGAGCTGCCAGAGAACGAGGTCGGGCTTGACCTCCGCCACCTCGCTGCGGATGCGATCGGCCGAGGTCTGCGCGACCTCGCCGCCGGTGCCGCGATTGATGATGTCGACGTCCACCCCCTTGAGCGCGACCTTGAGCAGGTCGCCGAGCTGCACGGGATAGCTCTTCACGCCCGACGTCACGCCCACCGTGTCCATCGCGGCGGAACCCACGGCCAGGATCTCGAGCGTCTTGTGCTCGGCCAGCGCCCTGGCGACGTTGGGCAACGGGGCGTTGGCGGCGATGTCGTTGGCCGGCGCCTCGCAGGACGCGCTCAGCGCCGGTGGCGGCGACACCGTGACCGGCGTCTCCTCCGCGCGGGCACCAGCGGCGACGAGCGTCAGGAGGCCGGCGACGAAGAGGCTGCCGGCCCGGCGACCGAAGCAGCGGCCGGCGCGATCACGCGGGCAGCGTCGGTCTTCATGCGGGTACGCCATTCCACCATCCATGCGACGAGCGCCATCAGGCCGACGCCCACGATAAACAAAAGCACGTCCATCACAACCAGGCCGCCATATAGATAACGGATGACCTGCCCGCAGAGACTCAACAGCGAGCCCGCGCAGAAGACGTGAAGGCTGTTGCGCCCGAAAAGCGACAGAAAGCGGCCGAGGGCGGGAAGCCAGCGGTTGATCGGAGCGAAGATCCCGCCTCCGACCGCGATGATCGCGAGCACCGAGAGCAGCCGGTCGATCGAGAGGAACGTCTTGTCGAAGAGCCGCAAGTACGGGCTCGCCGGCAGCTGGAAAAGATTGGGAAAGTAGCGCAGGGAGGCGAAAGCCAGGCCGACGGCGAGCACCGGCACGGAGACGAAGCGGATCGCCTTGATGTGCCGGCGCGCGAACAGGCCGAGATCGGTCTGTCTCCCGGCGAGGAGGAAGCCGAGCACGTAGATCAGCTGCCACGCCCAGGGCGAGAAGAACCACGTGCCCTCGACCGGCCAGGACGGAATGTTCCAGCTCAGCACCTGGGTCAGCGCGTAGAGGCCGACGGAGAGCGGCAGAACGACGGCGGGCGCCGCGCGATAGATGATCGCCACCGCCGGCGCCGCGATCATCAGCACGACGTAGAGCGGCAGGATGTTGAAATAGCCGAGCTGGTAGGTGAGCATCACCAGCCCGATGTGCGCCTCTACCGGTTGGTGGAAGATCGCGCCGACGTTGTGCCAATCGAGCAGGAACGGCGCGTCGAGCACCACCGAGCCGGCGGCGAGGATGAAGATCGCCACCTCCGTGATGAAGGTCTGCGCCACATAGATCGTGAACGCCCTCCCCCACAGCTTGTAGACCACCGCCGACGTGCTCAACGGCCTCTTCGGATTCTCGATCGAGAGGCGCATCGCCCATCCCGCAAGGAAGACGAACAGCTCGGCCGAATCCGACAGGGTCAGATTGCGATAGGTGAAGCGCTCGAAGAAGTTGCCGGGGATATGATTGACGAAGATCGAGATCAGCGCGTAGCCGCGCCAGAAATCGATCGCGTTGGGTTGGCGCATCGGCGCTCCGCGGCAGAGGACCCCGTGCCAAGACCATGCGAATGCGGCACTTTCGCGAGATGCGCAATGCCGGACGCGATCACGATCCGGTCATCGCACCGGTGCCGGGACGCCCTTGGCGTCGAACAGGTCGCGAAGCACCGGCGGCAGTGCATCGGGAAGGTCTTCCGAGATCAGCCCGGGGCCGAACCGCCGCGCTGCCTCGGCGTGCATCCACACTGCGGCGCAGGCGGCCTCGAAGGCCGGCATGGCCTGCGCCAGCAGGCCGGCCGCCATGCCGGCCAGCACGTCGCCCGACCCGGCGGTGGCGAGCCAGGGCGCCTCGCTCATCGCGATCGAGGTGCGCCCGTCGGGGTGGGCGATCGTCGTGTCCGGTCCCTTGAGGACCACGGTCGCGCCGCTGACGGCAGCCGCGGCGCGGACCCGTTCCGGCTTCGGTGCCTTGGTGTCGAGCACGGCGCCGAACAGCTTGGCGAATTCGCCGTCGTGCGGCGTGAGCACGACGGCATGGCCACTCTTGGCGATCGCGTCGAAGAGCGTCCGCGGTTCGTCGGCGAAGCTCGTCAGCGCATCGGCGTCGAGGACGGCGGCCCGCGGGGGCGCGTGGTCACCGGGTTCCGACGCGGACAAGGCGGCCAGCACCATGGCGCGGGTGCCGGCACCGACGCCCAGCCCCGGCCCCATGGCGACGGCGTTCTTGCGCCGATCGGCGAGGATGGCGCTTAGCCCGCAGGCATCGTCGGCGACCCGGGTCATGATCGCGGTCAGCGCTGTCGCATGGACCGGCAGCGCCTCGGCCGGCGTCGCAACGGTGACGAGCCCCGCCCCGATCCGCAGCGCGCCACGGGCGCAGAGCCGCGCCGCGCCGGTCTGCCCGATGGGGCCCGACACGACGACGGCGTGCCCGCGCGCGTACTTGTGTCCGGCGAGACTCGGCTGAGGCAGGTGGTGCAGCCAGGCCATCGGCGTGTCGAGGCTGGTGCGAGGCGCGACCGTGTCGAGCACGTTCACCGGCAGGCCGATATCGACGAGGTCGAGCGCCCCGCAATGGAGCCGCCCCGGCAGCAGCGCGTGGCCGGGCTTCAGGCGGAAGAAGGTCACGGTGTGGCTCGCCTCGATGGCAGTGCCGCGCGGCAGGCCGGTGGCGCCGTCGATGCCCGAGGGCACGTCCACGGCCACCAGCGGACGCCGGGTCGCCCTGCGCCATGCGTTGGCGCGCCCGACGGCGGCGGCCGCCTCGCCGTCGAGGTCGCGCGCGAGACCGGCCCCGAACAGGGCGTCGACGATCACGGCGGCCTCGTCGAGGGAGATGTCCGCCAGCGGCGAGACGGCGCCGTTCCAACGCCGAGCGGCCCCGGCCGCGTCACCCGTCATGCGATCACGCGGCACCAGGGCCCCGACGACGACGCGAAAGCCCGCGCCTTCGAGCAGGCGGGCGGCGACGTAGCCGTCGCCGCCGTTGTTGCCGGGGCCGCACAGCACCGCGATCGTGCTGCCGCCGCCCTGCCCGGCCAGCCGACTGACCACCGCGGCGACGGCGGCGCCCGCGTTCTCCATCAGGGTTCCCGAAGGCACGATCGCCGCCGCGAGCCGGTCGGCCTCCGCCATCTCCGCCGGCGTGAGCAGCTCGTGCGGATAGGCCGGGCGGAGGGGCGTGTCGCTCACCGGCGCAGGCCGGCTTCGCCACGTTGACAAAGGATTGTGCGCTCTTTACCCAAAATCGCCTCCAGAACCGCCGGGTCCGCTTCGGCGCGTCGGGCACGGTCGCGCATGAAGCCACGCAATGCAAAGTTCGGCATCGGCCAGGTGGTGAAGCACCGGAAATACGCGTTCCGGGGCATCGTCTACGACGTCGATCCGGAGTTCGCCAACACCGAGGAATGGTGGCAGGCGATCCCGGAGGACGTGCGCCCGCGCAAGGACCAGCCTTTCTACCATCTCTACGCCGAGAATGCGGACACGGAGTACGTCGCCTACGTCTCCGAGCAGAACCTGCTCGCCGACGAGTCGGGCGATCCCGTGCGCCATCCCCAAGTCGACGAGATGTTCGTGCGCGCCAACGACGGTGCCTACCAGGTGCGGGGCGCCCGGCTGAACTGAGAATATCCGCCACTTGCCGCGGAGGTGTCGAACTTCCATGGTGCTCTCAGCACATGATAAGGCTGCGGGCATGGCGTCTGACGTGCACAGCCTCGAGTTCCTGCTGGCGTTTGACGGCCGCCTCCATTTTCTCGAGAAAGGCTAAAGGAATCGACGAGACCGTGATCGGCGAAAGCACGCGCGATGAGAGGAACGGATCATGAAGGTTCAGAGCTTGCAGGATCTGGCGACCGAGATGCGGGCGGTCGCACGGGGTGAGATCGCCGCACCGGCCGATGCTGCGCGGCCGAGCATCGAGACGACGGAAGCGCTTATCCGTCTGCTGACCCCGGAGAACCGGTCGTTGCTGCGAACGATCCGTGATGCCAAGCCCCAGTCGATCGCGGATCTCGCCCGAATGACCGATCGTGCCGAGCCCAACCTTCTGCGCACGCTCGGTAAGCTCGAAGCCTTCGGTTTCCTGGAGATGCACACAGTCGAGCGCCGCCGCGTGCCAACTGCGATCGTGGGGACGTTACGGGTCGACATCGACCCCTACGCGATGACCGATCGCATCGAGATGACGCCTGCCGTGGGCTAGCTGGACTTGGACGCCTCGGCAGGCCGCGTGATCCTCCTCCACGGCCTCGGCCGCTCGCCCGCCTCGATGGAGGCGATGGCAGGGGCGCTGAGGCGGGTCGGCTTGTGCGTCCTCAATCTCGACCACCCCACACGCCGCGCCGGCATCTCGGCCCTCGCCGATCATATCGACGCCGCCTCCGCGCGCTGACGCGCCTCCGGCAGCGGCGCGCTGCACCTCGTCGGTCACTCGCTCGGCGGCCTGGTGGCTCGGGCCTGGATCGCCCGAAACCGACCGGAGCGGCTCGGCCGCGTCGTCTTGCTCGGCTCG
>CAZZWW010000195.1:0-6091 GCA_964657815.1 Vulcanimicrobiota bacterium
CGTCGGCGGCGGCGACGGCACCATCAATGCCGCCGCGCGCGCGCTCGTCGACACCGGCCTGCCGCTGGGCGTGTTGCCGCTCGGCACGGCCAACGATTTCGCCCGCTCCGTCGGCATCCCGCTCGATCTCGCGGCGGCGGCACGGTTCATCTGCGCGGGTCACAGCCAAATGATCGACGCCGGCGACGTCAACGGCCACTTGTTCTTCAACGTGGCCAGCGTCGGGCTCGCCGCCGACCTCGCCAAGGCGATTACCACCGAGCGCAAGCACCGCTTCGGCCGGCTCAGCTACGCGATCAGCGCGGCCAAGCTGATGCTGGAGGCGCGGCCGTTCCACGCCACCATCCTCGAAGGCGAGGGCGAGAGCCGCGTCAAGGCGATGGTGCGCACGATGCAGATCGCGGTCGGCAACGGCCGCTTCTACGGCGGTGGCAACGTGGTGGCCAGCGGCGCGCGCATCGACGACGGTTTCCTCGACCTCTACTCGCTGGAGTTTTCCGAGGTCTGGCGCATGGCGCTGATGATCCCCTCGTTCCACTCAGGCGCCCACGGCTCGGTGCGCGAGGTGCGGACCGCGCGCGCCGGCACCTTCGAGGTCATCACCCGCAAGCCGCGACCGGTGAACGCCGATGGCGAACTGGTAACGCAGACGCCTGCCGTCTTCACCCAGCGCAAGCTCGCGGTGCGGGTGTATGCGCCGGAGCCTTGAGCCGCGCGATGCATTCTTCAACGGAACGTTCACGCAGCTCCCCCACAATGACGTCATGCAGGGCCGCTCCCCTCAATCCTTCGGCAAGCGCAACCGCATCGCGCCTGCCGCGGCGGTGAAAGCCTTACCCGCGCGTGCGGGCGTCGAGGCGGACCCGCATCGCGCCTTCTTCGCCGCCGCACGGGCCGAGAACGAGGACGCCGCCCCGAGCCGGGACGTCGAGGTCCCGCGTTCGCTGCGCGCCGCCGTCCTGGCCGGGATCGTGGTGGCGTGCGGCCTTGCCGGGCTCGACGCGACGGAGAAGCTGGCGGCCCTGCGCGGGCTCACCGAGGCGATGCCGGACCGGCCCGAGGTGCGGCTCGTGGTCCCGGCGCTGATCCTCCTCGCCGTGCTCGGTGGTGGTCGTTCCGCCGCGACGAGCCTGCTGCTGGCGCACGGCGCGCTGAGACGCACCGGACAGACCGGCCACGTGGCCTACGCGCTCGGCGGAGGAGCGGCGGCAGCGGCGCTGGCCGCGGCGCTCATGCTCGTGCTGGGGCTGGAACCGGCGCACGGCTTCGCCATCGACATCCTCGCCGGCGCCGCGGGCGGCTTCTTCTACCGCGTCTTCGCCGGCACTCGGAGCATCGCTTCAGGCACCGGGTGATGAGCGCGACCGTCGATCTGTCCGCCGGTGCGGCGCGCGCCGTGATCGCGTGCCGCGGCGCCGAATTGCGCGCCTGGTCCATCGGCGACACGCCGCTGCTCTGGGAGCCCGAGCCCACGGTCTGGCCGGAGACGGCCCCGATCCTGTTTCCGGTCGTCGGCTGGACGCGGGAAACACGGATTGTCGTCGATGGCCGAGCCTACCCGCTCGGCCTGCACGGCTTCGCCCGCCACCTCGACTTCGCCGTGCGCGAGCAAGGACCCGACCACGTCCGCCTCGTCGCGCCATCGCGTGCCGAGACCCGCGCGCTTTATCCCTTCGACTGGGAGCTGCAGGTCGAGCATGCGCTCGCCGGGCCGGCTCTGACGACGCGCCTGACCGTGCGCAATACGGGCAGGACGCCGATGCCCTACGCCTGCGGCCTTCATCCCGGCTTCCGCTGGCCCTTCGCCGGCGGCGCACCGGAAGACTACACGATCACGTTCGGCGAGCGCGAAGCGTCCGCCGTACCGGTCATCTCGCCGGACGGCCTGTTCACCCGCCAGACCCGCAAGGTGCCGCTCGATGGCCGCCGCCTCGCGCTTTCGCCCGCGCTGATGGCGCGCGAGGCGCTGTGCTTCCTCGACGCGAGAAGCCGGAACCTGCGCTTCGGCCACCCCGCCTCGGGCGCCGCGATCGACGTGACGCTGGAGGACTTCCCGCACGTGGCGCTGTGGTCGCGGCCGCCCGGCCGGTTCCTCTGCATCGAGCCCTGGACGGGCCACGGCGACTTCGTCGACGCCTCGGGCGACCTTCACGCCAAGCCCTCGATGCGCCACCTCGCGCCCGGCGCTTCGGCGAGCCACGCCGCGACCTTCCGCTATGCCGCGCCTCACGCGGAGATCGTCGCGCGCTCGTGATCCACTCGCTTGTCGTTGTCTTGCAGGCTCGCTAATTCAAACGGATGGACCTCCCCCAAGACAAGCTCGACCTGATCCTGCGCCGGCACGACGAGATCAACGGCCGCCTCGCCGCAAACCCCGACGCCACGACCTTCGTCGCCCTGTCGCGCGAGCTGGCCGGGCTGGACCATGTCACCGCGGCGATCCGCGAGTACCGGCGCGAGGCGGCCGAGCTCGACGGGCTCGTCGTCATGCTCGACGACCCCGGGCTGGATGCCGAGATGCGCGACCTCGCCGACGAGGAGCGCAAGGCCGGCGAGGCGCGCGTCGAGGCGCTCGCCCGCACCCTTCAGCTGGCGTTGCTGCCCAAGGACGCGGCGGACGAGAAGTCGGCCATCCTCGAGATCCGCGCCGGCACCGGCGGCGACGAGGCCGCGCTCTTCGCCGGCGACCTCTTCCGCATGTACCTGCGCTACGCCGAGGACCGGCGCTGGAAGGTCGAGATCCTGTCCGCCTCCGAGGGCACGGCCGGCGGCTACAAGGAGATCATCGCCGAGGTCGAGGGCGCCGGGGTCTTCGCCAAGCTCAAGTTCGAGTCCGGCGTGCACCGCGTGCAGCGCGTGCCCGACACGGAGACGCAGGGGCGCATCCACACCTCCGCCGCCACCGTCGCCGTGCTGCCGCAGGCCGAGGAGGTCGACGTCGACATCAACGAGGCCGACCTGAAGATCGACACCATGCGCGCGCAGGGCTCGGGCGGCCAGCACGTCAACAAGACGGAATCGGCGATCCGCATCACCCACGTGCCCTCGGGCGTCGTCATCTTCGTGCAGGAGGAGCGCTCGCAGCACAAGAACCGCGCGCGGGCCATGAACCTGCTGCGTTCGCGTCTCTACGACATGGAGCGCCAGAAGCTCGACGACGCGCGCTCCGCCGATCGCAGGAGCCAGGTCGGTTCGGGCGACCGCTCCGAGCGCATCCGCACCTACAACTTCCCGCAGGGGCGCCTCACCGACCACCGCATCAACCTGACCCTCTACAAGCTGGAGAAGGTGATCACCGGCGAGGCGTTGGACGAGGTGATCGATGCGCTGACGACGGAGCACCAGGCGGCGCTGCTTGCGGCGCAGGACGGGTAAGGTGGGCAGTAATGATCGAGGCGATGCGTTGCCTTTCCGCTAGCCTGCTTCGCTAAGGATGCCTCTTCTTGAAGTCCAAGACCTCGTCGATGACCCGGCGACCGACGGTGCCGATCTCGATCGAGAGCGTGGCCGTCTTTCCGTCGGAAAGAACGAGCGGGATATCGAGCCAAGTCGAAGGCTGCAGGCCGACGAGTTCGATCCCGCCGCTTGCAGGGACGAGTCGAGGCAGATGCGGTAGATAGCTAGGGCCTCCGAGACTGAGCGCGATATGCGAGGGCGGCGAGAGATTTTTGCCCAACGAACCGATTTGCGTCACGCTCGGCGAGCGCTGCTCCGCCGGCTCTCTGTTCAGATCAAAACCAATGGCTATCACGCCGGTCCCATCCGGTTCCGAAGCCGGCGCCTTGTCGATCGCCAGGATAGCTTCGAAGCTGACATCGGGTACCGTGACGACGGCGACCGCATCGGCGTCGTTCTTGCCTTTCGAAAGATGCCACGCCACTTTGCCGACGAAAGGCGCATTCGATGCTTGCGACGTATAGGGCGTGATCGTCGCCTGCGAAACCATCGACGCCGCTTGAAGCAGCTCCTTCTCCCGCGCCGGCGCGCCTGCAACCCAAGCCTTTTGGGCGGCCTGTTCCCGACGAGCCTCCTCGTCGGCCTTCAGTTTGAGGCGTGCTTGCTCGTCGACGTCTGCTTTCGCGGTAGCCGCGACGCGGGCGCGTTCGACGGCGAAGGCTTTCTCATTGGCAGCGATGACCGCCGCCACGCCCTCGCAGCCCGGCCGAGTGAACACCTTGCGGGCGGCGGCATCGAAGGCACGAGTCTCGAAGCCGCGCACGAGGCGGACGAACTTCTCGGCGCCCGGTGAGACCTGCACGCATCCGTCGGCGAAGCTCAAGATGTAGCCGTTGCCGTCGGGCGCTTGCAGCAGGGTCGAAAGCGTTCGGCCCGTCGCGAGGTCGAGGGTCCGCAGGCTGCCGTCGCCGTCCTTCGTCAAGGCCCGGCCGGCGTCCGTGACATGCTCCAGACCTTGGGTTTCGGCAACGATCCTTCCGGCTCTTGCATCGAAGACGACACCTTCGTCCGCGACCAGCCACCGGCCATTCTTCGACGCGTCGATGATCTGGCGTCCGTGATACTTATCCTCGTCTCCCCAGGTCTTTCGTTCGAGAACGACACCTTCGTTCGTGATTTCGCCGGCCTCAAAGGCCTTGGAGGCGCGCAGAACGCCTTCCGGAAGCGACCAGACGGACGTGGACTTGGTCGTGCTCGCGGCGAGCCAACGCCCGTTCGGTGACAAAGCCAAGCCGCTGAATTCGGCTGGTCGTGGGAAAGAACGGCGTGTTCCATGACGCAGAACCGTGAAAGTCTTCTTGTAGCTGCGTTCGTCCACGAAGGTAGAGGCAATCATCGTCCCGCCGTCGGCCGAGACCGCGAATGCCCCGTCCGATAGGGCAAAGCGCGCCACGACACGGTCCGCGGCGAGGCTCCAGACCTTCATGGGACCCGTGATGTCGGGGGCCTGTATGACGAACGCCCCGTCGGAAGAAAACCTGCTCCAGACGAACCCTTCCTCGCATGGAGCACGCCAAAGCTCACGAAACTTTCCTTGTTCGAGGCGATAGGCGACGGCTGGTAGAACGTCGTCGTTCGGCAGCGCACTGCCCGCGCCTTGACGGTGGCTGAAGACAACGGTTTCGCCGTCGAAGGTGGCATTGACGACTACGCCACCGCCGCAGCGCATGGTCTCGTCAGAGACGTGGAGCTGAACAGGGTCGATTTGCTTGATACCGGACGCAACGGAGATCGTTTGGGCGCCCGCTCGATCCGTAGCCACCGCGATCTTGTAGGCTTCGGTCTCTGCGACATCGTCCGTCGCGCTGTCCTCCCGTCTACTTGGTTGAGGATCGAAAACGACATTGGCCGGCGGCTTCGCCAAAACCTCGCCCGTGCCTGTATCCCACGCTTGCGTAATGTCGCTGTCGAAGCGAGCCACCAGAATGCTGCTGTCATTGGTGATGGCGACTTCAGGCGGCGCGAGGTCCCACTGGTCCGCAGCCCGTTTCGCGGCGACGAGCGTCCGGAGAACCGTGCCGGACGCGTTGTCGACGATTTGAATGATATGCCCGTTGTTGGATATCGAGGCGAGCCAACGGTGATTGGGCGCGATGATAAAACGATCGGGCCGCGACCAGATCTGCGGGACCGCTGTCCAGCCCGCGACTTTAGTCGGCGCCGCGTGTGCCGACCATGGCGACAGCAGTCCCCAGGCGGCGAGTCGAAAGGCAATAGGAATAAATCGCATAGCTTTTCTCGTTCGATCGCAAATTGCGCAAAGTTAATGAGCCAGCCATCGTTGCTCCGATAAGACAGTATATTCTACATTTGGACTTTGTTCCAACGGGAAAAACGCGGAAAAACACCTCCTGAGTCGCTTACCCCTGGGCCGCGGGCGCCCGCCGAAAGCCCAAAAGCCCGCACATTTCCGGCAAAACCCGCACCGGCGCTCCGGCGACCATTCGCCTCTCGCGCTCTCCTCCTGCCCCGGCCACAACACGCGCATGAACCAGCCGCCCTCCCAGCTCGACTTCACCCCCACGCGTGCCGAAGGCCTCGCCCGGCTCGAGGCCTTCCTCCCTCGCTCGGGCTGGCGCTACGCCTCGCACCGCAACGGCGATCCCGGGCCGCACAAGCGCGGGGACACGGCGAT
>CAZZWW010000196.1:0-6088 GCA_964657815.1 Vulcanimicrobiota bacterium
GACGAGGCAGGATCCGGCCTTGAGACGGATCGCGAAGCGCTCGGTCGCCGCCGTGTCGACGATCCGGTCGGCGCCCGCGGCGACGATCAGGATCGGCAGCACCGTCTCGACCGCGTAGAACGGGTTCTCGAAGCGCTGCATCAGGTCGAACGCACTGGCCAGCCAGCGCACCGTCGGCGCGCCCACAGCGAGCTTCGGCAGCTGATTGATGGCGGTGGCGAGCCGCTCGTACTGCCGACGGTCGCGCGTCAGGACGTTGTCGGCGAAGGCACGGGTGAAGGGCGAGCGCTCCCTGCCGCCGGGCACGAGACGCGTGCCGAGGCCGATCGAATCCGCGGCGCGCATCACGGCCCGGATGCTGCTCTTGTGGCGCAGCGGAAGGTCGATCATCGGGGCCGACAGCACCAGGCGCTCGAAGGGCGAGGTGCCGTCGTGCGCCTGGTCGATCAGCAGCGCTCCGCCCATGGAATGGCCGAGCCCGAACCAGGGCCGCGGCGCGAAGGCGCGCAGCACCTGCGCCTCGATCGCGACGAGGTCGCGGCGGTAGGCGGCGAAGCTCGACACGTGGCCGCGCAGCGTGTGCCGGGTCTCGCGGTCCGACTGACCCTGACCGCGCCAGTCCCACACCACGACGTCGAAGCCGCGGGCACCCAGGGCCGCGACCACTTCGTAATATTGCTCGATGAACTCGCTGCGACCGATGGCGACGGCCACCGTCCCGCGCGTCTCGCGCGGCGCCGGCCAGCGCGCCACCCGGAGCCGCAGGCCGTCGCGGGTACGCACGCCCGAGACGATGGCGCCCGGCGGCATGACGTTTCCGGCGGTCTCGAAGAGCTCCATGCGGTCGCGTTTTTTCGGAGAAACGAGGCCTTGCGGCCGCTTTTCACCACCCCCAGATCAATCCTGCGCGGTTCGATGACGAACGCGCAGAACCCTCATGCGGAGGCCGGCCAGACGGCGGCGTTCGCTCCTTTCATGTCGCTTCTTTCGGAGGATATGTCCATGCGTCCCTACGATCTCTCTCCCCTCTACCGTTCCACCGTCGGCTTCGACCGCCTGTTCGCCATGCTCGACCAGGCGCACGGTTCGGACGGCGCCGTCGCCGGCTACCCGCCCTACAACATCGAGCGCACCGGCGATCTCGACTATCGCATCAGCGTCGCCGTCGCCGGCTTCGCCGAGAAGGACCTCGCCATCGAGTCGCGCGAGAACACGCTGACGATCCGCGGCTCCAAGGAGTCCGTCGAGCCGGCCAAGGAGGGCAAGCGCGAGGTGCTCCACCAGGGCATCGCCGCCCGTGCCTTCGAGCGCCGCTTCCAGCTCGCCGACCACGTCCAGGTCGTCGGCGCCACCCTCGAGAACGGGCTGCTCCACGTCGATCTCGTCCGCGAGATCCCCGAGGCTCAGAAGCCCCGCCAGATCCCGATCGGCAAGGGGGGTTCGACCGCGCCGCGTGTCGTCGAGGCGTCGAAGGCGGCCTGATCCGGATTCTCGTCAACCGAAGGGCGTCCGCAGGGACGCCCTTCATCGTATCTGTCCTTGCGAGCGGAGCGAAGCAACCCAGAGGCAGACGAGGCAGGCGTTGGCCCCTGGGTTGCTTCGCCTTCGGCTCGCAATGATGAATCCCTTGCATCACGAACACTTCCGAGAGGATGCCGTTTGCCGCCGGACGATCTGCCGCCCGACTCCAAGCTGACGCGCTCCAAGCAGCGATGGGCCGACGAGGGCAAGTTTCTCACTGGGCACCATGCGCGCCCGGAAGCCGAGCGGCTGCCGCCGGGCCAGCACCTGGTGCGCGACTGGCCGGTGCTCGACCTCGGCGTCACGCCCGACGTGCCGCGCGAGCGCTGGACGCTCGACGTCACCGGTGCCGTCGCCCACAGGTTGCATTGGGACTGGTCGGCGTTCCAGGCCGAGAAGCAGGACACCCGCGTCACCGACATCCATTGCGTGACGACCTGGTCGCGCTACGACAACCGCTGGCAGGGCCTCGACACCCGGCGCCTGCTCGACATCGTCGAGCCGCTGCCGGACGCCACCCACGTCGTGCTCTACGGCTCGGACGGCTACACCACCAACCTGCCGCTGGCCGATTTCGCCGCGCCGGACGCGATGCTGGTGCACTCCTGGGAGGGCAAGCCGCTGACACGCGACCACGGCGGTCCGGTGCGCCTGATCGTGCCGCACCTCTATCTCTGGAAGAGCGCCAAGTGGCTCAAGGCCATCGAGGTCAGGACCGGCGACGAGCCCGGCTTCTGGGAGGTGCGCGGCTACCACAATCGCGGCGACCCCTGGGCCGAAGAGCGCTACAGCGACGATTGAACGGGGGAACGCGGCGAGGGATCGCGCCGTTTCGGTCGCGGGCGGGGACGAACCTTGATGGCATCGGGAACGGCGGCGCGGCGCGCCGGGAGCAAGGAACGCCGGGCGCAAGACGCTCGCCGGCGCGGCCCGCGGGCGAGGCGCAGGCCGGCGACGGTGCTGCCGTGGTACCTCATCGTGCTCGGCACCGCGATCGCCGCCTCGACCAGCGCCGCCCAGCAGCGGGCCGTGGCCGTCCTCTCCGACACCGGCGGCGACGGCACCGACCCGCTCCCGGAGCTCTCGCCGGACTGGATGAAGCAGAGCCGGCGCGCCCGCTCGCTGTGGACGATGGTGAGCCGCGTCATCAATCGCATGGGCGAGGACAACCTCAGCCTGGTCGCCGCCGGCATCGCCTTCTACGCCATGTTCTCCATCTTCCCGGCGCTCGGCGCGCTGGTCTCGATCTACGGGCTCTTCGGCGACACCCACGTCGTCCAAGGGCAGGTCCAGCAGCTGACCGAGCTGCTGCCGCGCGAGACCGCCAAGCTGCTCAACGATTCCCTCAACGGGCTCCTCGCCAAGCCCAGCGCCAGCCTCAACTTCGGCCTGCTCGCCAGCCTCGGCATCGCCATCGTGGCGGCGCGCAACGGCGTCTCCTCCATGATGAGCGGGCTCAACATGGCGATGGAGAAGCGCGAGACGCGCTCCTTCATCACGCTCAACGCCATGGCCGTGGTGCTGACGCTGGGCGCCATCGTCTTCGCCGGCGTCGTGCTCACCGCCGTGGCGGTGATCCCCATCGTGGTCGCCTACCTGCCCCTCGACGAGCATTCGCGCAACGTGCTGGCCTATTCGCGCTGGCCGGTGCTGGGGCTCTTCGTGATCCTCGCCATCGACCTCGTCTACCGCTTCGCCCCCAGCGTGGAGCGGCCGAGCTGGCATTTCTTCAGCGTCGGCACCCTCTTCTCCGCCGCCCTCTGGGTGCTCGGCTCCTACGCTTTCTCGCAATACGTCACGCGCTTCGGCAGCTACGACACGACCTACGGCTCGCTCGGCGCCGTGATCGTGCTGCTGCTGTGGTTCTGGCTCTCGGCGCTGATCATCCTGCTCGGCGCCGTGATCGACTCCGTGCGCTCCGACATGAAGCGGGCCACGGCGCGGCCGGCTTGATCGCCGTCTTTCGATCGTGTAGGTAGCATAGCCCAGTCCGCGTTCTTCATAAACCCCTACGATCGTTGACTGAACGCGAAAGACGCCCGTCGTCGAGACCTGACAAAAAGCCCTGCCAAAGTCAGGGTACCGCGACAAAAACAGCGACCAATGTCAGGGTACCGCGACACAAAACCCTGCCACCGGCGCGTACCGCGACAATTCCTGTTTCGGCGTGGCCGTCCGCCGACATCCCCCGTCACAGGACCATCATGCAGGCCTACGAGTCCCTCGCCGCCCTGTTCGGCCGGCTTCGCGCCCTCAACGATGCCACCGGCATCCTCGGCTGGGACGCGCAGACGCTGATGCCGGCCGGCGCCGCCGACGGTCGCGCCGAGCAGCTGGCGACGCTGCGCGGCATGGCCCACGAGCTGCTCGTCGCACCTTCCACCGCCGACCTCCTCGCCAAAGCCCAAGCCGACCATGAGTCCGACGCCGATGACGGCCTCGGCCCCTGGAGGCGGCCAACCTGCGCGAGATGAAGCGCACCCACGCCCACGCCGCCGCCGTGCCCGGCGACCTCGTCGTCGCGGAATCCAGGGCCACCTCGAAGGCCGAGATGGCCTGGCGCGAGGCCCGCGCCACGAACGACTTCGCGCTGCTGCGTCCGCACCTCGAAGCGGTGCTGGCGGCGGAACGCGCCATCGCCCAGGCCAAGGGCGCGGCGCTCGGCCTCGTGCCCTACGACGCGCTGCTCGACCAGTTCGATCCCGGCCTGCGCCAGAGCTTCGTCGATCCCTTGTTCGACCGCCTCTGCGCCGAGCTGCCCGGCCTGCTCGCCGCCGCCCGCGAGGCCCAGGCCGCGGCCGCCGCACCGGCCCCGCCCGCCGGTTCCTACCCCGTCGCGGCGCAGCACGCGCTGGGCGAGCGCCTGATGCGCGCCATCGGCTTCGACTTCGAGCGCGGCCGGCTCGACGTCAGCCTGCACCCGTTCTGCGGCGGCGCCACCTCCGACGTGCGCATCACCACGCGTTACCAGGAGAACGATTTCAGCCGCGCCCTGATGGGCGTGCTGCACGAGACGGGACACGCGATGTACGAGCAGGGGCGCCCGCGCGCCTGGCTGGCGCAGCCCGTCGGCGACGCCCGCGGCATGGTCCTGCACGAGAGCCAGTCGCTCTTGATCGAGATGCAGGCCTGCCGGACGCCCGAGTTCCTCGGCTTCCTGGCGCCGCTGGCGCGCGAGGCCTTCGGACCGGACACCCCCGACGCCGACGCCCTGCACCGCCTCTACACCCGCGTCGAGCCCGGCTTCATCCGCGTCGACTCCGACGAGATGACCTACCCCGCCCACATCCTGCTGCGCACCGACCTGGAGCGCGCGATGATCGACGGTTCGCTCGCGGTGGCCGACCTGCCGGGCGCCTTCGACGAGGGCATGAAACGCCTCCTCGGGCTCGACGTGCCCGACGACGCCCACGGGTGCCTGCAGGACATCCACTGGCCGAGCGGCGCCTGGGGTTATTTCCCGACCTACACGCTCGGCGCCATCGCCGCCGCGCAGCTCTTCGAGGCGGCCTGCGGCGCCGACGCCGGGATCGTGCCGGGCCTGGCGCGCGGCGACTTCTCGAGGCTGGTGGCGTGGCTGCGCGCGAACGTGCACGGCAAGGGCAGCCTGCTGGAGACGGACGCGCTGATCGCGGAGGCCACGGGCCGGCCGCTGGGGCTGGAGAGCTATCTGGCGCATCTGGACCGGCGGTATGTCCAGGGGGGTATGCGGCATTGAATTCAGTCTTTCATCAAACGGGTCCGGGGCTGGCCTGAGGCTGTCGGTCCGCTTCCCGATCGGAGCAATCGAAGCCCTTCTCGGGCACGCCTCCCTTCAATCGAGAATTTCGTTGTGAAACCCGAGACGCTTCGTATTGCCTCCCCAATCGATGGCCCGGGGGAGCCGGCGACGGCGAAGGCGGCATTGTCGATGGCGAGGGCGGATTGCTGCCAGCCGCCGTCCCTGCCGTCATTGCGGTTCCGCCCGCGACGGTGGCAGGTGGCAGCAGCCCGCACGGCGTCATCGGCGGCGGTCATGCCGGCTACAACTACGTGCTGCCGGCTTTCGGCGGGATCGGAACCGCTTTCATCGTCGGCATCGAAGGGAGCATCGATGGGTCCGACTATCGGAGCTCGACGAGCTACTTCGCCGGCAACGCTCTCCTGAACCCGGGGTCTTCGTTGTCGATCCGCGCCGATATCCAAGGATCGATACGAGGAAGGCTCGGGATCGCCTTCAGTCAAGCGCTTCTCTACGCGACGGGCGGTGCGGCCTTTGCCGACTTCCGCACGACGACCAACAATCTGAATATCGGATCCGACACCTTCAATCATTCGCGTCTGGGCTACACCATCGGTGGCGGCGTCGAATATGCCGTAACGCCGCAAGTCTCGGTGCGCGTGGAATACCGGTATAACGACTTCGGCACCTTCACGGACTATCTCGGCAACTCTGCGGCAGTCATCGGCACTTCGATCCGCCACAGAGAAACGGAGAATATCGTCCAGGCCGGCGTCAGCTACCACTTCCAGACCCCGGTGCCTGTGGTCGCTCGCTACTAAGGGCGTTCGCCTAGCCGGCGCTTCG
>CAZZWW010000197.1:0-6046 GCA_964657815.1 Vulcanimicrobiota bacterium
AACGAGCGGCGCGGCGAGCGTGAAGGGACCGCGACTGCCCTTGGTCGCGCGCACCAACACGCGATGCGCCGCCTCACCGGCGCGCGGCAGGATCGGCTTCACGGTGACCGCACCGGTTCGGCCCGCGAGGCAAGCCAGCATATCGGGCAGGGCGGTGGCGGTGTGGATGGCGATCAGCGTCCCATTGTTCGCGAGCTGGTCGAGACAGGCCGCGATCCAGTCTGCAAGCCCCACCCCTTCGCCGAGCACGTGCGCCGCGCGACGCGCCGGATCGGGCGAAGGCCGGCTTCGACGCGACTCGTAATAGGGCGGATTGGTGACGACGAGGTCGGCGCATCCGGGCAGCGCCCGGCGAAGGTCGCTCTTGTTGAAGATGTCGCAGTCCGCCACCGTCACCGGCGGCGTCAGGTCGAGCGCTGCGACGTTGGCCCTGGCGAGTGCGACCGCCGCCGCGTCGTGTTCGACCAGCACGACTCTCGCGCCGGGCCGCAGCAACGCGATGCCCAATCCGACCGCCCCAACGCCTGATCCCATGTCGTAGCACCGTGCGGAGAAGCCGGGCGCGACGGCGGCGGCAAGCAGCACGGCGTCGGTCCCGGAGCGGTGCCCCTTGGCCGGTTGCGCCAGGACGAGCTGGCCGCCGTAGAACGCGTCCCGCGTCAGGGCGGGCGCGTCCGCCTCAGCCATGGCGCAGCTCGCCGATCAGGCCGGCATAGTGCAGCGCCATGCGGGCACGCGGCAGGTCGTCGGCGTCGATCATCACGCGGCGCGGCAAGAAACCGAGCGAACCCTCGACCGCGCTCATGTACTGATCGGCGACGAAGAAACCAATCTCGTGCTCGGCCATCAGCGCCTCGATCCGCGAGATCAGGACGATGTCGTTCGTGCGCAGCAGCTCGATCATGGACGTCCCAGGCCGAGCCGCATCTTGCACGCGCCCCGGGTGCCGGCAAGGCTGCGCCCGATTGCTGCGGTTGCCGCGGCCGCCCCTCGCATCTAAGTACCGGGCAGGCAAGGCGGAGCACGGTCTTGGGCGTTGTGATTTCCTTGGAAGACAAGACGGCGGACGCCACCATCGACGACCTGATCGGTCTGGTGCGCCCCGACATGGCCAAGGTCGATGCGACGATCCTGGGGCGCGCCGCGTCGCACGTGTCGATGATCCCGGACGTCGCCCAGCATCTCATCGCGTCCGGCGGCAAGCGTCTCAGGCCCATGCTGACCCTCGCGACCGCCGGTCTCTGCGGCTACAAGGGCGAGGGCCACGTCAAGCTCGCTGCGTCTGTCGAGTTCATGCACACGGCGACGCTGCTCCACGACGATGTCGTGGACCAAAGCGACATGCGCCGCGGCAAGCTCGCCGCGCGCATGCTGTGGGGCAACGAGGCCAGCGTGCTGGTCGGCGACTTCCTGCTCGGGCAGGCCTTCAAGATGATGGTCGAGGTCGGCTCGCTGCCCTGCCTCGACGTCCTCTCGACCTCGGCCGTGGTGATCGCCGAAGGCGAGGTGATGCAGCTCTCCGCCGCCAAGGACACGCAGACCAGCGAGGACGACTACCTCGCCGTGATCCGCGCCAAGACCGCTGCCTTGTTCGGGGCGGCTTGCGAAGTCGGCGCCATCCTCGGCGCACGGCCGAAGGCGGATGTCGCCGCCTGTCGATCGTACGGACTGAACCTCGGCATCGCCTTCCAACTGATCGATGATGCGCTCGACTACGGCGGTACCTCGGCCAAGCTCGGGAAGAACACCGGCGACGATTTCCGCGAGGGCAAGATCACGCTGCCGGTCGTGCTCGCATTCCGTCGCGGCTCGGAGGACGAGCGCGCGTTTTGGCGCCGGGCGCTGGAGAAGGGCGAGCACGGCGAAGGCGACCTCGAGATCGCCATGGCGAATCTGCGCCATCATCGCGCGCTCGAGGACACCATCGAGCGTGCCCGGCACTATGGTGCCATGGCGCGCGACGCGCTGGAACTGTTCCCGGCCTCTGCCTGGAAGCGGGCGCTCATCGATGTCGTCGATTTTTGTGTCGCACGCTCGCATTGATCCGGCGCTCTTGCCGTCGCGAGGCGATCGCTCGATAAGCGGGCGTTCTCGCAACGGAGCGCTCATGGCCCTTTCCCGCACGTTTTGGGTGGTGCCGTGCATCTTGCTGCAGTGCGCAGCCTCGGCATGGGCGGCGGACACCGAGACCCTGCTCTTCATACGCCACGCCGAAAAGCCGCAGGCGGGACTCGGCCAACTCTCGTGCAAGGGCCTCAACCGCGCGCTGGCGCTCGGCGCGGTGCTGCAGAAGAAGTACGGCAAGGTCGACGCCGTCTACGCGCCGAGCCCGCAGCACCAGAAGGAGGACGGCGGCGGTGCCTTCGACTACGTGCGGCCGCTGGCCACCGTGGAGCCGGCAGCGATCCGTTTCGGCCTGCCGGTCCATGCCGACTTCGGCTACAAGAAGACCGACGATCTCGTCGATGCGCTGCTCGCTCCCGAGTACCGCAGCGCCACTGTGCTGGTCGCCTGGGAACACCACAAGCTCGACGCGATGATCCCGCGTCTTGTGAAGGACCTGGGCGGCGACGGCTCGGCCGTCACCGAATGGGCCAAGGACGATTTCGACTCGATCTGGCGCGTCACCATCACCCGCGACGGCGCGAATGTGAAAGCCGCCTTCAGCCATGACAAGCAGGGCCTCGACGGCCAGGCGGACACGTGTCCCGGATAAGAACACATACGGAACAAAAACCGAGGACGATCGTTGATGGTTGACTGGCTCGCGTTGACTTGAACGGCCCCATGACGTTCGGTGCAGGCACAGCGAGTGCGGGAGCGTGGCATGGCGGGTAGCGTCAACAAGGTCATCTTGATCGGCAATCTCGGGCGCGATCCCGAGGTGCGGCGCACCGGCGCCGGCGACCCGATCGTCAGCTTCTCGATCGCCACCACGGAGTCGTGGCGCGACAAGGCCTCGGGCGAGCGCAAGGACCGTACCGAGTGGCACAACATCGTGATCTTCAACGAGCCTCTCGGCCGCATCGCCGAGCAGTACTGCAAGAAGGGCACGAAAGTGTACATCGAGGGGGCGCTCCAGACCCGCGAATACACCGACCGCGACGGCAACGCGCGCAAGTCGACGGAGGTGGTTCTGCAGCGGTTCCGCGGCGAACTCGCGTTGCTGGACAGCCGCGGCGGCGGCGCGGGGCGCGAGATGGACGAGCCGGCGTCGGACGGCGGATTCGGCCGAACCTCGCCGATGCAGCGCACCGGCGGTGGCGGCGCGGATCGTCGTCCCGCGACAGCCGGCGGCGGCCGCATGAACGACGTGATCGACGACGACATCCCTTTCTAGCGTGACGTCATCCCGGGCGGCATAGCTGGACCCGGAACCGGTGCGCTTCTCCGGTATCCTCGAAGCTCACCGATCCCGGCTCTGCGCTTCGCTTCGTCCGGGATGACGGACATACGAGAACATGCCCCGACCCAAAACCGCGCTGTTCGTGCTCGAGGCGCTGCCCAACGCGCGGGTCGTGCGCCGCTTCGTTCACGACCATGCCGCCGACATCGTCCTCGTCGGCCTCTCCAATCCCGAGCGGCGCCTGGTCGGGGGCCTGACAGGACAGCTGCGCCGGCACATGGCGCGGTCCGGCCCACGCTTCCTGCCCTACCTCGCCATCAACTTCGGCTTGCCGGACGTCCTGCGTCCGGCCGCCCCGCTGCTGCAGGCGTTGGGCGGAGCGCGCGACACGCCTGAGGCCACGCCGCTGCGGCGGCTCTGCGAGACCCTGGCCATTCCGTCGATCAAGGTCGAGGACGTCAATGGTCCAGCCGTCGCCGAAGCGCTCAGAGCCGCCGCGCCCGACCTCATCGTCACCTTCCACTTCGACCAGGTTCTGACGGCCGAAACGATCGGCCTGGCGCGCCTTGGCGGCATCAACGTTCACCCGGGCCTCTTGCCGCGCCATCGCGGGCCAGTGCCGACGATCCACGCGCTCGCCGAGGGCGGCGGCGCCTTCGGCGTCACCCTGCATCGCTTGGCGCCGACCATCGATGCCGGCGCCATCCTGGCCCAGGCCGCCGCCGAACTGCCGGCGGACGTCACGGCGACGGGCGCGGCGAACTTGCTGCACGAGCGTGCCCGACCGATGATGGACGACGTGCTCGACGAAATCGCCCGCAGCGGCGCGCTTCCGGAGGGCAGGGCGGTGCCGATCATGCCCTATTGTCCGTTCCCTTCATCGACGATGCTGCGCGACCTGTGGCGCAGCGGTCGTCGGCTGACCGATCGTGCGGATCTCGCGGCAGCGCTCACGCTGGCCGCGCGCGTCTGACGCGCGCTTTCCGGTCTTGTGGAGCACCGCCGCAGCGGTAGGTTGAAACCATGACTCGCTCTTCTGTCGCCGACGCACCCGACCGCCCGCAGCATTTCGCCAGCGACAACTACTCCGGCATCTGCCCCGAGGCCTGGGCGGCGATGGCCGAGGCCAATGCGGGGGGACACGCGCCGGCCTACGGCGACGACCGCTGGACCAAGCGCGCGGCGGATGCCTTCCGCACCCTGTTCGAGAAGGATTGCGAGGTCTTCTTCGTCTACAACGGCACCGCGGCGAATTCGCTGGCACTCGCCGCGTTGTGCCGCAGCTACCACTCGGTGGTCTGCACGGCGACCGCCCATGTCGAGATCGACGAATGCGGCGCGCCGGAGTTCTTTTCCGGCGGCTCCAAGCTGCTGACCGCACCCTCCGCCGACGGTAAGCTGACGGTGCAGGGCATCCGCGACAAGGCATTAGGCCGGCGGCCTCTGCACTTCCCGCAGCCGCGCGCCGTGACGATCACGCAATCGACCGAGACCGGTCGCGTGTACACGCTGGACGAGATCACGATCATCTCGAAGGAATGTCGCGACCTCGGCCTCCACCTGCATATGGACGGCGCACGTTTCGCCAATGCCTGCGCCAGCCTCGGCGCCTCGCCCGCCGATGCGACCTGGCGTTCCGGCGTCGACGTGCTCTGCTTCGGCGGCACCAAGAACGGCATGGCGGCCGGCGAGGCCGTGGTGTTCTTCGACCGCGCGCTCGCCGAGGATTTCGACTATCGCTGCAAACAGGCCGGGCAGCTCGCCTCCAAGATGCGTTTCACTGCGGCGCCCTGGATCGGCATGCTGGAGAGCGGCGCCTGGCTGCGCAACGCGGCGCATGCCAACAACTGCGCCCAGCGCCTCGCCAAGGCCATCGCCGGCGTGCCCGGTCTCGAGGTGCTGTTCCCGCCGGAGGCCAACGCCGTCTTCGTGCGTGCCGCCGAGCCGGCACTCGACGCGCTGCGGGCACGCGGCTGGCGCTTCTACACGTTCATTGCGGGGGGTGCCCGCTTCATGTGCGGCTGGGACACCGATCCAGCAGCGGTCGACCAGCTTGCCGCGGATCTCCGCGAAGTGGCTGCGGTCACCGCCTGAGGGCTCAGCGCGCGTCGTACGTCGGGGCCGATGGTTGGCTCTGCGCCGCGCCGGACAAAGCGACGCCGAAGGCGGCAAGCAAGAGTCCGGTGAGAACGACGGCGAAGCGGAGGTAAAGGCGCATGGCTCGCATTCCCGTGGCTTTGATGCCTGTAAAACGGAGCCGGCGCGCCGAACCTACGCGCGCGTTAGGCGTCGCGGCGAGCCGTGACCGCGGCTAGACTGCCGCCATGACTCGCGCCGCCCCCCACATCGTGTCCGACCGTCGCGTACTCGCGATGTTGGGGCTCGGCTTCTCCTCCGGCCTGCCGCTGCTGCTCGTCTACGCCACGCAGTCGGCGTGGTTCTCCGACGCCAACGTCCCGGTCGAGTACCTCGGGCTGTTGTCCGAGCTGACGCTCGCCTACAAGCTCAAGTTCCTGTGGGCGCCGTTCCTCGACCGCTACGACTGCCCGATGCTCGGCCGGCGCCTCGGGCGTCGTCGCGGCTGGATGGTGGCCGCGCAGTTGCTCGTCGTCGTCGCCCTCTGCGGGATCGCTGCGGGCGACCCGGCTCGGAGGCTGTGGTGGACCGTCGCCTTCTCGCTCGCGCTAGGCTTTGCCGGCG
>CAZZWW010000198.1:0-6021 GCA_964657815.1 Vulcanimicrobiota bacterium
CCGGCGCGTCTCCGAGATCTACGGCGGCCGCCCCGGCCTGCTCGGCTTCGTCAAGCTGGCGCGCTCGGTCGGCGCGCACCTCGCCATCACCGGCGGCATGGCGGCGGGCGACAGCCTGCTGCAGCAGGTCGTCGGCCACGGCCTCGCGGCCAAGGTCTCGGCGCGGCTCGGCGAGGGCGTGCTCAACGGCCTGCTCACCGCCCGCATCGGGATCTCCGCCATGGCGGTGTGCCGTCCCATGCCGTTCCAGGCGGAAAAGGCGCCCAATCTGCGCAAGGTGGTGCCCTTCCTGTTCCGCGGCGAGGACAAGGGGTGAAGCGCGGCGAGGGCTTCGTCGTGGTACTTGCGGCCGCGACCCTCGCGGTTTCGATCGCGCGAGCCGGCACGCCGCTGATCCACGACGGCGCGAGCCCGCCCGCTGCCGCCTGGCGCGCCGCCATGGAGGCGGGCGACCTCGCCGCGCTGGCGCGGATGCACCGGCCGGACACGATCGCCTATCCGCCGGGACAGACCGAGGTGAAGGGAGCCGCCGCGATCATGGCCGGCTACGCCGACCTTTTCGCGCACGATACGGTGAAGGTGACCTTCGACGAGGCGCACTGGATCGAGGTGAGCCCGCTCGTCGTCTCCTGGGGCCTGACGACCCTCGTCCTGCATCCAAAGGATGGCGGCCGCGACGTGATCTCCCACACCCGCTTCACCGACGCAGCGGTGAAGGTCGACGGCGGCTGGCGCTACGTCGTCGACCACGCCTCGAAGCCAGAGTGAGAGGTCATTGCAAGCTGCCGGAGGCGATGTCCTCGTCCGGATTGACGCTCCTACTCCCCGATCCTCGCATTGGCCGCCCGGTGCGCCGGACGTGCCTCGATGCGCTTCAGGAAATCCATCAGCTTGGGCCAGCGTCCATCGAGGCCGCCGCGCTGCCGGGCCATGGCGATCGGAAAGTTCATCTGGATGTCGGCGCCGGTGAAGTCGGGGCCGGCGAACCATTCGCGCCTGTCGAGCTCGCTCTCGAGGAAATCGAGCGTGCGCCTGATGTTGGGTTCGACGTAGAGCGTCTCGGGAAACGAGGCGATGCCCTTGACCAGCGGGCGCGCCAGCATCGGCGCCTTCTCGGCCATGGCGTTGAAGAGCAGCCGGATCAGCAGCGGCGGCATCATCGATCCCTCTGCGAAATGCAGGAACGTCGTGTAGGCGAGGTGTTCGGGCGTGCCCTCGGCCGGGCGCAGCCTGGCCTCCGCCTCGTGGCGCTTCAGCAGCGTGTCGATGATCGCGCCGGACTCGATCAGCACGGCGCCGTCCGCGTCGACGACCACCGGTGCGTGGCCGAGCGGGCTCACCTTGAAGAGCTCCGGTGGCGCCAGCTGGGTCTTGGGGTCGCGCTTGTAGAGCTTGATCTCGTAGGGCAGCCCCATCTCCTCGAGCAGCCAGACGATCCGCTCGGAGCGCGAGCGCTCGAGGTGGTGCACCACGATCATGCTCTAGAATTCCACGTGCTGGACGTTGGCGTCGACGGTCTCGCGGATGCCGCGGCTGGCGAGCAGCACCTCGAACAGGAACGCGCCGAGCGCCCCGATGGTGCACAGGATCGCCAACCCGAACAGGGTCAGGAGGATGCTCTGGGTCGCCGCCGCGCGCAGGATGCCGAGGAACAGGGTGAGGACGGTGCCGCAGGTGAAGGCGCCCGAGACGGCGCCGAGGATCACCGCGGCGTCGAGCAGCAGCGAGCGGCGCTTGAGATAGGCGAGCCGGCGCACGACCGAGGCGTCGGGCCTGGCGTCGCCGCCGCGCTTGTCGGCGAGCGCCTTGACCTGGTCGCTGACCCGCGCGAGCCGCGTGGTGAAGACGCCGAGCAGGCTCGCCACGGCCGTCAGCAGGAAGATCGGCGTCAGCGACAGCTGGATGACGTGGACGACGGAATCGAGGTTCGACGAGCCGGTATCGAGCATGCGCGGGGTGATGGGCGGCAGGCGGCGGGCTGTCAACGATCACGCCACGGCGGCCAGCGCCGCGTCCCAGCCCTCGCGGAGGATCAGGTCGACGAAGCGCGGCACGGTCTCGCTGGCGCGGCCGTAGACGGCGACGTCGAACAGGGCGGCGTTGTCGGCCGGCTCGAGGTTGAACTCGACCGTGACGAGGCCTCGGCGCTGCGCGGCGGCGACGTAGCCGGCGGCGGGATAGACCGCGCCCGACGTGCCGATCGCGACGAAGGCATCGGCGCGCGAGAGCGCCCGCGCGATGGCGTCGAGGTGGTGCGGCATCTCGCCGAACCACACGATGTTCGGGCGCAGCGTGCCGGTCCTGCCGCACGCCGGACAGGACGTCTCGACGGAAAGGTCCTCGGCCCAGGGTTCGGTCGTCCCGCAGGCGGTGCAGCGCACGTGGGTGTGGCTGCCGTGCATGGCGAGCGCGGTCGAGCCGGCACGGCCGTGGAGGTCGTCGACGTTCTGGGTCACGAGGGTCAGGTGATCGCCCTCCGGCAGCTCGCGCTCGAGCCGGGCCAGGGCGTGGTGCGCCGCGTTGGGCTGCGCCGTCCGCGCCGCCTGGCGCCGCCAGTCGTAGAAGCGATGCACGAGCGCAGGATCGCGGGCGAACGCCTCGGGGGTCGCGAGCGCGCGCGGATCGTGTTGCTCCCACAGGCCGCCGGGGTCGCGGAAGGTCTTCAGCCCGCTTTCCGCCGAGACGCCGGCGCCGGTGAGAATGAAGAGGTTCATGGCGATCCACCGGTCATGCCGCCGCGTCCGGCCTCCCGACCGCGGACCTCGCTTTTCTCGATCCGCCGATCGAAGCCATCACCTGGGTCCGCCGCAAGCCGCTTCGCCAAGGCCGTGGCCAGCCCTCCCAGCATCAGGAACAAGGCGAGGAAGGCGAGCGAGACCAGGAGCACTCGGCCGAGGCCGATCTTGGCGACACTGAGAAAGTCGTAGGGATAGCCTTCGCCGGTGGCACCGGCCACCAGCGTGACCACGAGGTACGTGGCCGGGTATACCAGCATCACAAGGGGATCGCGCCAGCCGACGCCGGTCCGCGGGGCCGCGAGCAGCCAGATCGCCAAGGTGAGCAGGGGCACGACGTCGTGCAGCATCAGGTCGGAAAGGAACTCCGCGCCCTGCGGGGACCAGGACGCGCGCAGGAGCAGTTCGTAGGTGGCGGCGGTGACGGCGGCGTAGACGAGGGCGGCATCGTAGACCCTGCCCGCCGGCAGTCGCCTTCCGCGCGCCAGGCGGAACGCCGTCGTTCCGTGCAGCCAGCAGAGCCCGATGTTGGTGGTGATGGTGAAGTAGCGCAGGTAGAGGAACGTCGCTTCCGCCGCGCCTCGCCCTTTCGCGAAGGATTCGCCGAACGAAATGCAGGCCTCCGTCGCCAGCGCCGCGAAGCCGAGCCCGCACGCGAGCGCCGCGAGCGCGAAGGCGAGACGCGTCGCGCGATTGGACGCGCGCCAGATCGCCGGTGCAGACCGCCCGATCCTCACTCGGGATGGGTCTTGTCGACCCACCTGACCTCCTCCGGCGCCTCGACCGGCGCGAGGTCGAGGTTGACCGCCACCGCCTCGCCGTCGGAGCGCACCAGCACGCATTCGAGCGCCTCGTCGCGGCTGGCGTTGATCTCCTGGTGCGGGACGTAAGGCGGCACGTAGATGAAGTCGCCCGGCCCCGCCTCGGCGACGAACTCGAGCCGCTCGCCCCAGCGCATGCGCGCGCGGCCCTTCAGCACGTAGATGATGCTCTCGAGGGGGCCGTGATGGTGCGCGCCGGTCTTGGCGTCGGGGTGGATCGTCACCGTTCCGGCCCAGAGCTTCCGCGCGCCGACGCGGGCGAAATCGATCGCCGCCTTGCGGTCCATGCCCGGCGTCTGCGCCGTGTTCGGATCGAGCGAGCCGCCGGGGATCACGCACACGCCGTCATGCTTCCAGGTACCGGCCACGTGAGACCTCCGATCCGAAAGACGGCCGGCTGAGTGCCGGCCGTCGATCGGCGTTACGTCCTGGCGCTCAGCCCGCGAGCGCGCTGGTGATCGAACCGAGCAGACCCTTGCCGGTGTCGATGGAGCCGCCGCACGTCTTGATGATCCCCATCTCGTCGGAGGATCCCCAGCGCTCGACGATCTTGCCGTTCTCGAAGCGGGCGATCTGCACGCCGCGGGCTTCGATCGTCTTGCCGGTCGGCGCGAGGCCGTGGAAATCGCCCTTGTGCGTGCCGTGTACCGTGTAGGCCATGGCGATGTTGGTCTCGTCCTGCACGAGGTGGTCGACGGTGACCTTGAGGTCGGGGAACGCCGACCGCATCGTTTTGAAGAAGTCGATGAAGCCCTGCGGGCCGGGACCCTGCTCGGGCGCGGGGTCATGGTCGACGACGTTGGAGGCGAAAAGCTCGTTGAACGCCTGAAGGTTACCGGTCGAAACGGCCTCGCCCAGCTTTTTGTTGGTCTCGAGGTTTTGTTCCTTGCTCATGAAAACTCCTTTGCTGCTATCGACCGTCAATGGCTCATGGCGGCAATCGATCCCGCACAATCGGATTCGACGACATTCAGGCTCCGGGCGCGAGATGCCCGCTTTCGAGATCGACGCCCAGCGTGGCCGCGCCGCCTCTTGCCGCCAGCGTCACGGCCAGCGCCAGCACCGCCACCGCGGCGCCGATCCACGGCAGGTGGGCGTAGGCCAGGCCGCCGCTGAGCGCGGCGCCGCCGAGCCACGCGCCCGTGGCGTTGCCGAAGTTGAAGGCGCCCTGGTTCAGCGTCGCCGCGAGGTTGGGGGCGTCGGCCGCCGCCTCGACCACCCAGACCTGCAGCGGCGAGGCCAGCGCGAAGGTCAGCGCGCCCCAGACGAAAAGGGTGACCAGCGCCGGCACGGCGGCGTGGCTGGTCACCGTGAAGGCGGCCAGCACCAGGGTCACGCCGACGAACGCGCCGATCACCGTGCCGACCAGCTTCCAGTCGGCGAGCCGGCCGCCGACGAGGTTGCCGATGGTGATCCCCAGCCCGAACAGCAGCAGCGCCCACGTCACGGCGTGAGGGGAGAGCCCGCTGACCTGCTCGAGCAGCGGCGTGATGTAGGTGAAGACCGAGAACAGGCTGACCGAGGACAGCACGGAGATCGCCATCGGCAGCAGCACGCGCGGCTCGCGCAGAGCGCCGAACTCGGCGCCGATTCCGTTCCTCGAACCCTTCAGGTGGCTCGGGATGGCGAAGGCGATCGCCGCCGCGGCGAGCACGCCGATGCCGGTGACGACGAGAAAGGGGAAGCGCCAGCCCATCGCCTGGCCCAGCGCGGTGCCGAAGGGCACGCCGAGCACGTTGGCGAGCGTGAGGCCGGAGAACATGATCGCCACCGCCTGGGCTCTCTTCCGGGGCGCCACGAGGTCGCGAGCGACCACGCTGCCGATGCCGAAGAAGGCACCGTGGGCGAAGGCCGTCACGACGCGGGCCCCCATCAGCAGGGCGTAGGTCGGCGCCAGCGCGCAGCCGAGATTGCCGAGGATGAAGATCGCCATCAGCGCCAGCAACGCGCTCTTGCGCGGCATCCGCGACGTGGCGACGGCGACGAGCGGCGCGCCGAAGGCCACGCCGAACGCGTAGCCCGAAACGAGCAGGCCGGCCTGCGGGACGGTGACGGAGAGGTCGTGCGCCACGTCGGGCAGCAGGCCCATGATGATGAACTCGGTCGTGCCGATGCCGAATGAGGCCAGCGCGAGGGCGAGGAGGGGGAGGGGCACGGAGGCGCTCCGGTGCGAGGGCGGATGCTGCAATGCAATATGCGGCGCATCACGCGCGAGTGAACCGGCGGCAGGCGCATGCCAGCGTCACGGGAGGCTGGCGGCGGCGGTTTCGCGCCGTCGCCGGCCGATCTATCCTGAAGCCGTGCCGCAGATCGCCTCGCCCCTCGATCCGACCGACCTGCCCGGCGATGCGTCCGCCGGCGCCATCGCCGACGTCGCCCGGGTCCGCGCGCTGCTGGTCGCCGCGGCGCGGCGGGGCGAGGCGATCAGCTATTCCGCCCTGCTCGACGCGCTCGGGCATCGCTTC
>CAZZWW010000199.1:0-1216 GCA_964657815.1 Vulcanimicrobiota bacterium
AGGGTTGCAGCACGTAGGAGCGAATCTGGTGGCCCCAGCCGATGTCGGTCTTGGAGGCCGCATCCGCATTGGCCTTGGCCTCGCGCTTTTCGAGCTCGACCTCGTAGAGCCGGGCGCGCAGCATGTTCCAGGCGGTGGCCCGATTCTTGTGCTGGGAGCGCTCGTTCTGGCAGGCCACCACGATCCCCGAGGGGATGTGGGTGATGCGCACCGCGGAATCCGTGGTGTTGACGTGCTGGCCGCCGGCGCCCGAGGAGCGGTAGGTGTCGATGCGGCAGTCCGATTCCTTGACGTCGATGTCGACCTTGTCGTCGATCACCGGGTAGACCCAGACCGAGGCGAAGCTGGTGTGCCGCCGCGCCGCCGAGTCGTAAGGGCTGATGCGCACCAGGCGGTGCACGCCGCTCTCCACCTTGGACCAGCCGTGGGCGTTGTGGCCCTTGACCAGCAGCGTCGCCGACTTGATGCCGGCCTCGTCGCCGCTCGTCTCCTCGACGATCTCGACCTTGAATTTGTGGCGCTCCGCCCAGCGCGCGTACATCCGGAACAACATGCGCGCCCAGTCGCAGCTCTCGGTGCCGCCGGCGCCCGAATGCACCTCGATATAGGTGTCGTTGCCGTCGACCTCGCCCGACAGCAGCGCCTCGACCTGGCGGCGCTCCGCCTCGGCCAGCACGCTCCTGAGGCCGGCGAGCCCCTCCGCCTCGGTGGCGGCGTCCCCCTCGTCCTCGCCGAGCACCACCAGGGTGACGGCGTCCTCCAGGGCGCGGTCGAGGCTCGCCAGCGAGCCCAGCCGCTCCTCGAGGTCGGTGCGCTCGCGCATCAGCTTCTGGGCGGCCTCGGCATCGTCCCAGAGCTTGGGGTCCTCGACCTTGGCGTTCAGCTCCGCCAGGCGTCGGGTCGAAGCCTCAACGTCAAAGATGCCTCCTCAGCAGCCCTACGGACTGCTTGATGGTCTCGGCGAGCGCTTCGGCTTCGGCGCGCATGCGGGGTGGGACTCGTGTGCGTTGCGGTGGGCATCCCGTGGCAGAACCGGCGGGCGATGTAAACGCGGCGCTTGCGACGGAGATGACGTACGAGGTATGAAGAGGCCGGTCAAACCGTTGTTCCGGCGTCGTAATCCGCGATGGCGCGCGCCGCGGAACCACGACACGAAACCCTGCCAACGGCGCGTTCCGCGACAAGGCCCGAATCCGGGGGCCGTTCGCCGACACGG
>CAZZWW010000199.1:1316-6012 GCA_964657815.1 Vulcanimicrobiota bacterium
CCGCCGGCCGCCCGATGACGGCGGCGGAGATCGCCCGCGGCTTCCGGCGCGGTGGCAAGCGCGTCGAGGGGCGCGTCACCCAGGTGCTCGGCACGTTGGTACGCTACGGCCGCGTCACCGCCGCCGGAGACCGCTACGCAGCGTGATCCGCCTCGCCACGGAACCGCACGTCTTCCCGGCCATTCTACCCTCAACCGCTCTCGGCCAGCCAACGGCGCGCCGCATCCGCGCCGCAAAAAGCCAATGGCCATTCGCGAGGGGGTGTGTCCCCCCCCCGCCCCCCGGGGCGGGCCATGAACCAGGAGGGGGGCGCAACCGCAACGAGCTGTCGACGGGCGCGGGATGTTCGCTTACGGCCTCCCGACTTGGCGCGCGGGGCGAGTTCCCCGCGAACCGTGAGCCCCAGCGAGACCGAAGCATGATCCCCCGCTATTCCCGCCCCGCCATGGTCGCCGTGTGGGAGCCGCAGACGCGGTTCCGCATCTGGTTCGAGATCGAGGCGCATGCCTGCGACGCAATGGCGGAACTGGGCGTCCTGCCGAAGGAGAGCGCGGCGGCGATCTGGGCCAAGGCCGGGCACGTCACCTTCGACGTGGCGCGCATCGACGAGATCGAGGCGGTGACGAAGCACGACGTCATCGCCTTCCTCACCCACCTCGCCGAGTTCATCGGGCCGGATTCGCGCTTCGTGCACCAGGGCATGACCTCCTCCGACGTGCTCGACACCTGCCTCGCGGTGCAGCTGACGCGGGCCGCCGACATCCTCATCGCCGACGTCGACGCGCTGTTGGCGGCGCTGAAGAAGCAGGCCTTCGCCCACAAGATGACGCCCGTCATCGGCCGCTCGCACGGGATCCACGCCGAGCCGGTCACCTTCGGTTTGAAGATGGCGCAGGCCTACGCCGAGTTCACGCGCTGCCGGGCGCGGCTGGTGGCGGCCCGCGAGGAGGTGGCGACCTGCGCGATCTCCGGCGCGGTGGGCACCTTCGCCAACATCGATCCGGCGATCGAGGCGCATGTCGCGGCCAAGATGGGGCTGACGCCCGAGCCGGTCTCGACCCAGGTTATCCCGCGCGACCGCCACGCGATGTTCTTCGCGACGCTGGCCGTCGTCGCCTCCAGCCTGGAACGGCTGGCGGTGGAGGTCCGCCACATGCAGCGCACCGAGGTGCTGGAGGCGGAGGAGTTCTTCTCGGAGGGGCAGAAGGGCTCGTCGGCGATGCCGCACAAGCGCAACCCGGTGCTGACCGAGAACGTCACCGGCCTCGCCCGCCTGGTGCGCGGCATGGCGCTGCCGGCGATGGAGAACGTGGCGCTCTGGCACGAGCGCGACATCTCGCATTCCTCCGTCGAGCGCATGATCGGGCCGGACGCCACGGTCACGCTCGACTTCGCGCTGGCGCGCATGACCGGCGTCATCGACAAGCTGCTGGTCTACCCCGCCACCATGCGCAAGAACCTCGACCGGCTCGGCGGCCTGATCCACTCCCAGCGCGTGCTGCTGGCGCTCACCCAGAAAGGCGTGTCGCGCGAGGACGCCTACGCGCTGGTGCAGCGCAACGCGATGCCGGTGTGGCGCGGGGAGGGCGACTTCCTCACGTTGTTGAAGAGCGATCCTCAGGTGGCCGAGGCGCTGGCTCCGATCGAACTCGAGGCGCTGTTCGACCTGGGCTACCACCTCAAGCACGTCGACACGATCTTCGCGCGGGTGTTCGGGCCGGCTTGAGGCGAGGCTCGCCGGAACGGCTTACATCGCAGGCGCGGACAGTCCGAACAGCCGGGCGGCAGTGCGCCAACCGACCTTGTCCAGCACGTCCGGTTTCAGGCCGATGGCGCCGAGGTCGTCGACGCTCTGGCGCATGGCGCGGAAGGGGTAGGAGGTGCCGAAGACGTACTGGTCGGCCATGAAGCCGTTGGCCGCCTCGATGTAGAGTTTTGCGCCCGGCGCGAACATGTACATGTCGGGCGACAGGATCACGTTCTCGTGCCGGAAGGCGATGGCCACCGCCTCCGCGACGTAGGGGTAGAGCCCGTGGCTGACGATCAGCGGCAGCTCCTTGAACTGCGCCGCCAGCCGGCCGACGGCGCGGGGATCGTTGTAGGCGAGGTCGGATGTGGTCGGGCCGGACATGACGAAGACGGGGCGTTTGTGGGCGCGCGCCACCTCGTAGAGCGGCAGCAGCAGCGGGTCGTCGGGCAGCAGCGGGCGGGCATAGAAGCCGCCGTCGACGTTGAGGGCGGCGAAGGCGCCGGTGGCGAGGAGGCGGTCGGCCTCCTGCGCCGCCTGCGGGCCGCCGAGCGCGATCGGGTCCACCGAGAGCGCGGCGGAGAGCTTGCCGCCGGCGCGCGCCACGAGGCCGGCCAGGTCCTCGTTGGCGATCCGAACCGTGGGTGTCGAGCGTCCCACCATGAAGGCGTGGGCGATGCCAGCCGCCTCGATCTCGGCGAGATAGGCCGGGAGATCGGTCGCGCGGGTGAAATGGTCGATGTCTCGGGAGCCGACGCGCTTGTTCAGCCAGCGCACCACCTCGTAGTCCGGCGTGCCCGGCGCCGCCCCGAAGAACGGGTGCAGCCAGGTCGGGCGGTTGCGCATGTCGATGATCGGGGGCATGGGCGCTCCGGCGGCTACGGCCGCCGGAAAGACGTGATCGCGCCGTCGGCGTCAATCGCGACGAGAAGGTTGATCAGGATCTGACCGTCGAACGGCGCCGCCTTGTCACCACCCGCTCCGCACATCGAACTTGCGTCCATCCGCGGAACCAGTTCGCTCCGGCAACCCGAAAGCGTCCTTCGCACGGCTCAAATAGGCGTGATATCGTGCCTTCTCCTCATCGCTCAACTCACCCGTCGAGGAGAGATCGGCCGCAATCTGCAGTGGACTGCGATGATAAGCGAACAAGGATGGGCCGTCGCCGCTGTTGAAGTAGCGGTCGACAAGCGTCGAAGCCTCCGCCGGCTCGATCTCGAAGACATATCGGATGGCATCTTCGACCACTTCCTTGAAGGCGAAGCGGTATGCCGGTGGGATCTGCTCCACCTCCGTGATCGCCGCAGTCACGTTGGCAGACTCGTCATCGTGCTCTTCCACTGATCGCCTCCCCTAGAAATACGGACCGTTTCGCGGCGTGGTTGGAGACGTGATGTGAAGTAATGCCAACGATTGGGGTGTATGGAAGCTGATCTGATCGCAGTTGTTGATGGTCAGGGTCTGCGGCCATAACGTCACGGGTCCTACGACGATATCGTAGATGGGCTCCGGTGGCGACGATGTCCATCGTGCATGGTCGCTGGCGCCTCCGCGGCAGGCTGTCACGAACGTCCAGAAATCACGGACCGGTCGCGGGAAGACGAGCCATTCGAGGTCAGCTAAGTCGTTACGATCGAGAGCGAAGCGATAGACGGCGGCAGTCGCCGCAATGCCCCGCGCAATTCTCTCTCTCGTCTTTTCGTTGGCCCATTGCCGGGCTTGGTGAACATGGGTCGTCGTGTAGAAGCCTTGACCGAAGTCGGTCGCGGGGCGGCACAAGGCGAGCGAGATCGGAACGCTCAAGGCGCCGTCATAAGTGCCGTGATAGACGACCAGCTTCTGATTGTGCCACATATACGACGCAACCTGTTTGTTGCGGTCTACCATGCGAGGTCGAATGGTGGAAGTCGCTCAGATCTTTCATGCCTTGGCCTGGCCAGTCGTGGCGCTCGTCGTCATTTGGCGGTTCGGCGACGGTCTCAAGACGCTCATCGTGAAACTGGGCGATCGTCTCGACCAAGCCGCGACGATCAGACTCAAACTCGCCGGCCTGGGGGCCCTCGAACTCGCGGGACTGGTGGCCAAGCGCAGCCTCGTGGCGATCCCCGACGGCACGCCCTTGGCGGGGCCTGCGTCAGATAGTCGGGGCGAGACGCCGCAGCAGGAATTCGACCGTCTCATCTCCGCCTATGTCGCCGTTGACGATGTCGATCGATCGCAGCGTGTCGCCAAACGGGACCAACTGGCCAATCGTCTGGGGGAAGTCGGCCGCAAGCTCCAGATCGCGCGATCCGCGCTGGCCGCTGGCCCCGACGCCAAGATCGCGGTGCTGGCCACGATGATCACAGCCGATCCGAGAAAGGGCGACCTATCGCATCTTGCGACAGCCGCGGCTCACGTCGAGTACAAATTCAGCGGATACCGCCTCGTGCTCGCGCTGCTCTCGTTTCTCTCGAACTTCCCTCCGACGTCGAACAGTCTCCGCAAAGCGATGGTAATTCTCGACGAGATCGAAAAGCGAGTGAACCCGGACGATGATCTCGCGGCGATCATCGACCGCGCGCGCCACGTTATCGAGGCGAGCGCCGGCTGACTACGTCATATCGCCAATCGCCACCCCGGAGACGTGCGCCGCCACCTGCGCCAGATCCTTGTCGCCGCGACCCGAAATGTTGACCACCATGAGGTGGTCGCGCGGGCGGTCCTGGGCGACGTCGAAGACGCGAGCCAGCGCGTGGGCCGGCTCCAGCGCCGGGATGATGCCCTCGAGCCTGGCGCAGAGGTGGAAGGCGTCGAGCGCCTCTTCGTCGGTGCAACTGAGGTAGGTGACGCGGCCGGTGTCCTTGAGCCAGGCGTGCTCCGGGCCGATGCCGGGATAGTCGAGACCGGCGGAGATCGAGTGGCCCTCCTCGATCTGGCCGTCGGCGTCCATCAGCAGGTAGGTGCGGT
>CAZZWW010000200.1:0-5976 GCA_964657815.1 Vulcanimicrobiota bacterium
CTCGCCGACGCGCGCTTCTTCTGGGACAGCGACCTCAAGATGCCGCTGGCGGACCGCCTGCCCAAGCTCGACGCCGTCGTGTTCCACCAGAAGCTCGGCACGCAGGGCGAGCGCGTCGCCCGGCTGAAGCGCCTGTCGGCCGATTACGCCGGCCTCGTCGGCGGCGATCCCGCCGAGGCCGAGCGCGCCGGCGAGCTCTGCAAGGCCGATCTCGTCACCGAGATGGTCGGCGAGTTCCCCGAGCTGCAGGGTTTGATGGGGAAGTACTACGCGGCCCAGGGCGGCGAGAGCCCGGCCGTCGCGGCGGCCTGCGAGGAGCACTACAAGCCGGTCGGCCCGAGCGACCGCACGCCGAGCGCGCCGGTCTCCGTCGCCGTGGCGCTGGCCGACAAGATGGACACGCTGGTCGGCTTCTGGGCCATCGGCGAGACGCCGACCGGCAGCAAGGACCCGTACGCGCTGCGCCGTGCGGCGTTGGGGGTCATCCGGCTGATCCTCGAGAACGAGCTGCGGCTGCCGATCCTCGACGCCGGCGCCACCGCGCTGCTGCGCTTCGAGCGATTCGCCGGCATGGGCCAGGACGAGAAGATCGCGCTGTTGCGCGCGCTGCTTGCCTTCTTCGCCGAGCGGCTGAAGGTCTACCTGCGCGAGACCAAGGCGCGCCACGACCTCATCGATGCCGTCTTCGGCTCCGCCGGCTCTGACGACTTCACCCTGGTGGTGCGTCGGGTGCGTGCGCTCGGCGACTTCCTCGGCACGGACGAGGGTGCCAACCTGCTCGCCGGTTACCGCCGCGCCGCCAACATCCTCAAGGCCGAGGAGAAGAAGGCACCGGCCGAGGCCGCCTCGATCGAGCAGCCGTTCGACGCCGGCCTGGTCGCCGAGCCGGCAGAGCAGGCGCTGGCCTCGCGCCTCGCCGGCGCCGCGCCCGACGCCACCGCCGCCGTCGCGCGCGAGGATTTCGAGGGGGCGATGCGTGTGCTGGCGAGCCTGCGCGCGCCGCTCGACGCCTTCTTCGACGCCGTCACCGTCAACGCGCCCGACCCGGCGCTTCGGCTCAACCGCCTGCGCCTGCTCGCCGGCTTTCGCACCGCCGTGCATGCCGTGGCCGACTTCTCGCGTATCGGGGGATAGCGGCCGAAGCCGTCGTTCCGAGGCGGCAAAGCCGAGCACGGAACCGGCGAGCCTCGTGGACCTGTGGACGGCGAGGAACACCGGTTCCGGATCTTCGCTTTGCTCGTCCGCAATGACGTGCGCAAGTCTCGACAGTCGTCGCAGGCGGTACTTGAGTAGAGCTTTAAGTAGAAGCGTCAGTCAAATCGTTCATATAAAACGAGACATTACTTTTACGGTCTATTTACGCCGATGTATGAACGTCAGATTCAGTTTGTTGCTTAAACTCGTTTTCATTCGGGCACCCTATAAATCAACCCATACGAGGCCGCCACGCGGCACTGGGGACGAGGGGACGGGACCATGAACACCATCGCGCTGAAGACCGACATGAGCCGCATGCACAACGAGACCGAGGTCGCGGTTCGCCCGGCCTACCTCGAGGCCCTGACCCTGGTCGAGCGGCTGCACCGCCGCCTGCTCGACGTCATCAAGGACGAGTTCGACCGCCGCGGCCGCTCCGACGTCAACTCGGTCCAGGCGCTGCTGCTCTACAACATCGGCGACAAGGAGCTGACCGCCGGCGAGCTGCGCACCAAGGGCTATTATCTCGGCTCCAACGTCTCCTACAACGTCAAGAAGCTCGTCGAGCTCGGCTTCCTCCATCACGCCCGCTCGCGCCTCGACCGCCGCTCGGTACGCATCAGCCTGACGCCGAAGGGCAAGGAGGTCCACACGATCGTCGCCGCGCTCTACGACAAGCACGTCAGCACGGTGGAGCAGATCGGCGGCATCTCGACCGGCGAGTTCGCCCAGCTCAACAAGTCGCTCGAGCGACTCGAGCGCTTCTGGACCGACCAGATCCGCTTCCGCCTCTGATCGTCTTGCCCGCCGTTACGCCGCCTGCTAGGGTTTTCGTGCCCGAACAGGCGGCGTTGCGCTGTTCCGAAGATGGCGGGGCTGAGGTCGGCGAACGGCAACCCCGAAGAAAAAATCGTCGGCGATCGGCAACACCGGGTTTGCATCGTTTCGGCGTTCGGCAACGCCAAAATCTCGGCTTGTCGGCGATCGGCGTCTCGGATCGGGTGTCGTGTGGCCGAACGCCGAAACGGGTCTTTCAGCCTCCGCTGAGCGTTCGCCAGTGCACTCGCAGCACGTCGATGGGCTGTATCCGACCCTTGAATTCGCAGCACCAGAAGGTCCAACCGTTGCAGGCGGGCAAGCCCTGGGCCAGCGCCCCGATCTTGTGGATCGAGCCGACGATGGCGCCGAGCGCCACCGTGCCGTCGGCCCGCACCGTCACCGCATGGCGCCGCTTGTCGTCGTGCAGCATCGTGCCCGGTGCCAGCAGCCCGGCCTCGACGATCGCCGCGAAGGCGACACGCGCTTCGGAGCGCTTGCTCGGCGCCTCGGTCAGCAGGTCCGGCGCGAGCGGGGTCACCGCCGCGATCCGCGCCGTGGCGGCGGCGGCGTAGGTCGGGTCGCGCTCGATGCCGACGAAGTTGCGGCCGAGCCGCTTGGCGACGGCGCCCGTGGTGCCGGAGCCGAAGAAGGGGTCGAGCACGACGTCGCCCGGCTTCGTCGCGGCGTGGAGGATGCGGGCGATCAGCGCTTCCGGCTTCTGCGTCGGGTGGGTCTTGCGGCCGTCGCCGTCCTTCAGCCGCTCGGCGCCGGTGCAGATCGGGAAGAACCAGTCCGAGCGCATCTGGCAGTCGTCGTTGGCCGCCTTCAGCGCCTCGTAGTTGAAGGTGTAGTTCTTCGCCGCGGCGTCGCGCGAGGCCCAGATCAGCGTCTCGTGGGCGTTGGTGAAGCGGCGGCCGCGAAAGTTCGGCATCGGGTTGGCCTTGCGCCAGACGATGTCGTTCAAGATCCAGAAGCCGCCGTCCTGCAGCGCCGTCCCGACGCGGAAGATGTTGTGGTACGAGCCGATCACGAACAGCGTCGCCGCCGGCTTCATCACGCGGCGGACGGCGGCGAGCCAGTCCTTGGTGAAACGGTCGTATTCCGCGAAGGAGCCGAACTTGTCCCAGGCGTCGTCGACGGCGTCGACACGGCTCTGGTCGGGACGCGACAGGTCGCCGGCGAGCTGCAGGTTGTAAGGCGGGTCGGCAAAGACGAGATCGACGCTTTCGGCCTCCATGCGGCCGAGGATCTCAATGCAGTCGCCGAGAAGAACGCTGTTGGTCGGTGTCTCGCCCAGTACCTTGGAAGTCGACACCAGGCGGGTAGGCCGCGGCTTGTTATTCGTCGTACGCTGAACCTTGATCGACGACTTGAAGCTCGGCCCACCGGCCTGTGCGATACGCATTGAACACACACCGATACGCAACGAACCAACGCTCAGGACCTTGCGGGATCGCGGTAAAGGGCGCGTTAGGCGCAGCGAAAAAATGCTGTCCTCTTTTCGTACAAAGCGATGCGGCGACGATTTGATCGTGCACAGGCTATTCGGCAGCGATCGACGCGAGCGCGCGCACTGGCGCAAAGCTCATCCGGTGGTATCCGCAGGCGCCGTGACGGGCGAGCGCGGCGAGGTGCTCGCGCGTGGGATAGCCGACGTGGCGGCCGAAGCCGTAGGCCGGGTGCACCACGCAAAGCCGCCGCATGAGCCGGTCGCGCGTCACCTTGGCGACGATCGACGCCGCGGCGATCGAGGCGGACGAGGCGTCGCCCTTGATCAGGGTCTCGCCCTCGCAGATCAGGCAGGCGGGCAGGTCGTTGCCGTCGACGAGCACGTAGCCCGGCACCGTGCTGAGTCCGGCCAGCGCGCGACGCATGGCAAGGTGCGTCGCTTGCCGGATGTTGATGCGATCGATTTCGGCGGCCGAGGCGAAGGCGACGCCGACGGAGAGCGCGCGGTCCATGATCTCCTCATACAGCACCTCGCGAACGTCGGGCAGCAGCTGTTTGGAATCATTGAGGTTCTTCGGAATACGCGTGGGATCGAGGACGACGGCGGCGGCGCAGACCGGACCGGCCAGGGGTCCGCGGCCGACCTCGTCGATCCCGGCGACCGGGCCGGACCCGCGCTTCAGCAGGGCGCGCTCGCGACGGAAGTGAGGGAGTGCCATGCCGGTCCCGTCGCCGATGCCCGCCGGCTAAGACCATCACAGCCGACGTGACCGCTTTGATGGGCGCGGCGCGGGTGCTAGATCAAGGCCCCTTCCGCCGAACCCATGGGAAAACCCAGCGATGGACAGTGACACCGCGCCAACGGTTCCCCTGATGCCCCGAAGCACGCCGTTCGAACCGGCGCGGGCCGAGCCTGGCCCCAGGGTGGCCGCCGCCTTCCCAGCGGGATCGGTCGACCGGAGCGACCGCAACAACGTGTTCGGCCATCTCGTGCACGACGACGGCGACATCGCCGGGCTCGTCGCCTATTCCATCTACAAGCAGCACAAGCTCGACTGGCTGCGCGCCTTCGAGAGCGCGAAGGGCAGGGCACCCGACGAGAACGAGCTGGCCTCCTACATCATCGGCGAGGGCACGCCGCGGCGGCTCGCCACCTACCGCCATCTCGCCGAGGCGACGCTGGCCGGCCACGGCCCGGAGGTCGACGGCGTGCCGACCTCGGCGACCCGGCCGCCGCTCGCGTTGCGCGGACGCTTCGCCGGCCGGCGCACCGGCGAGGGCTTCGCCACCGGCATGATCGCACTCTACGGCCTCATCGCCGTGCTCTTCGTGTTCGGCTTCTACCTGGCGATGCACTTCACAGCGACGCCGCGATAGTCGACGACGTCGTCCAGGATGGTGAAGACGATTGCATCCTAGGGCCGGCTTCAGCCGCCATCCCGAAAACCCCAGCCTCGCCGTCTTCGCCACGCCCGCTCTGCGCGTCGCGCCCTTCCGTTGATGTCGCGAGGCCCCTATAGGAGCCGCGGGACTCACGGGGACGGGGGATCGATGGCCGACATGCGGCTGGTGGTGGTCGGCGCGGCCGGGCGCATGGGCCGGACCATCGTGCGCCTCGTCGCCGAGACCGAGGGCCTGGTGCTCTCCGGCGCGCTGGAGCACGCGGGCTCGCCGACGCTGGGGCAGGATGCCGGGACGCTGGCCGGCTGCACCGCCGCGGGGGTCGAGGTCACCGACGACGCGCTTGCCCTGGTGGTCGAGGCCGACGGCATCATCGATTTCTCCACGCCTGCCACCAGCGTCGCCCTGGCGGCGCTCGCCGCTCAGGCCCGGATCGTGCACGTGATCGGCACGACCGGCTTCTCGCCCGAGGACTTCGCACGGCTCGAGACGGCCAGTCGCCACGCCACGATCGTGCGATCGGGCAACATGAGCCTCGGCGTCAACCTCGTCGCCGCCCTCGCGAAGAAGGCGGCGGCGGCCTTGGGAGAGAGTTTCGATATCGAGATCGTCGAGATGCACCATCGCATGAAGGTCGACGCGCCCTCGGGCACGGCACTCCTGCTCGGCGAGGCGGCGGCTGCCGGCCGCGGCGTCGCGCTCGACAAGGCCGCCGTGCGCGGCCGCGACGGCATCACCGGCGCTCGCCAGACCGGCGCGATCGGCTTCGCCGCGCTGCGAGGAGGTACGGTGGTCGGCGATCACAGCGTGATCTTCGCCGGCGAGGGCGAGCGCATCGAACTGACTCACAAGGCCGAGGATCGCGCGATCTTCGCCCGCGGCGCTCTCGAGGCGGCGCTGTGGGCGCGCGGACGCAAGCCCGGCCTCTTCTCCATGGCCGACGTGCTGGGATTGCCGGACTGACCGGCCCACTGACAAGGACGACCCTCTTGAGAGAACGTACGCTGGTCCTGCTCCGCCATGGGCAGAGCGAATGGAACCTGAAGAACCTCTTCACCGGGTGGAAGAACCCCGGCCTGACCGAGCGCGGCTACGACGAGGCCCGCGCCG
>CAZZWW010000201.1:0-1856 GCA_964657815.1 Vulcanimicrobiota bacterium
GATGCTGGGTCATGGGGTCTCCTCGCCGACCTCCTAAGCACCGCAATGCGAACGGGGCGTGACGCTTCGCGACGCCGGTGGCCGAGTTGCTCGAGCGCTCGGAGCCCTGCGCGGTGGACGGCAAGTACGAGCCGTTCAAGACCGGCGCCACGTCCGACGGCATCTGCCGAATGGCTGGGCGATGCCGTCTCCAGCGTGCAGAAGCTGGCGCCGACGACAGAGTAGGCCCTACCCGTTCAGGACGGTGTCGATCACCTGCCCGCCGCGCAGGATCGAGACCTTCCAATAGTCGAGCTGCCCCGACGTCGCCGAGACGAGATCCTTGGTCGTCTTGATCGCCTTGCCGTTGACGGACAGGATCATGTCGCCTTTCTGGAAGGCCACGGCGGCGGCATTGGAGTCGGTCGCCACGGCGACGACCACCACGCCGTCGCGATCCTCCGCCTGCGACAGGTTCTCGGCCACGGCCGGCGACATGTTGGCCGCGGTCAGACCGGCGAAGGGCGTCGAGCCGGCGATCAGGATCTGCTCGGGCTTGGGCGTGTCGGGCGCGCGGATCAGCTTGATGTCGAGCTGTGAGGTCTTTCCGCCGCGTCGCACCGTCAGGTGCGCGGTGCCCCCGATCGGCTTGGTGCCGAAGCGGAAGCCGAAGCTCTCGGGGCTCTCCACCGGCTTGCCGTCGATGGCCGAGATCAGGTCGCCCTGCTTGAGGCCGGCCTGCGCCGCCGGGCTCTTCGGGTTGACGTCGGTGACCAGGGCGCCGATCGGGCGGTTGAGCCCGAAGCTCTCGGCGATGTCGTAGGTCACCGCCTGGAGGCCGGCGCCGAGCCAGGGGCGGTGCACGATGGAATCCCCGGCCTTGGCCGAGGCCACCACGATCTTGACCATGTCGACCGGGATGGCGAAGCCGATGCCGATCGAGCCGCCGGACTGCGAGAAGATCGCCGAGTTGATGCCGACGAGCCGGGCGTGGGTGTCGACCAGCGCACCGCCGGAATTGCCCGGATTGATGGAGGCGTCGGTCTGCAGGTAGAAGCTGGTGGTCTGCCCCGCGACGACGTTGGAGCGGGCCAGCGCCGAGATGATGCCCTGCGTCACCGTCTGGCCCACGCCGAACGGATCGCCGATGGCGAGCGCGATGTCGCCGACCTCGACGGCGTCGGACGAGCCCATCTCCATCGTCGGGAACGTGCCCGGGCCGCCCTTGATGCGCAGCACGGCCAAGTCGTTGCGCTGGTCGCGCAATGCGATCTCGGCCGGATACTCGCTGCCGTCGGCCAGCGCCACCTTCACATCCGTCATCTGGTCGATGACGTGGTAGTTGGTGACGACCAGCCCGGTGGCGTCGACGATGACGCCCGAGCCGAGCGAGCGCTGCGTCTGCGAGCGCGGGCCGCCGTTGCCGCCTTCGCCGAAGAACTGGCGGAACACCGGATCGTCGAACAGCGGGTTGCGCTGCACCTTCTCGGTGCGCGAGGCATAGACGTTGACCACCGCCGGCGCCGCCTTCTTCACCACGGGGGCGAAGGACAGCGAGACCTCGTCGCGGGTCTGCGGCACCTGCTTGGGCTCGGCACGGGCCGCGGGCGCGGCGGCGGCCAGGGCGAGGACCAGGGCGACGGGGACGGCTCTCATGCGATGCTCCATGCCGCCCGGCCGCAGGGCTGCCGCGGACCGGACACGACGTTTCGCCCGAGATACACGGAGCCCCCGATGGCCGCCAGCGCGGCTTGATCCGGGCGCTCCGATGAGGTAGGTATCTCAACCGAAATCGTGCGTGAAGCCGATCCTGTTTTCCGGTCTTAAACGCGAGATTGCCCTGCTCCGAGACCTGACATTTGGCCCTGCCGATGTCA
>CAZZWW010000201.1:1866-2655 GCA_964657815.1 Vulcanimicrobiota bacterium
CGCGACAAAAAGAAGGGCCAATGTCGCGGTACCCTGACACAGAACCCTGCCACTGCCGCGTACCGCGACATGCCCCGAATTCAGGTGGCCGATCGGCGACATTCCTCGACTGCGTGGCGTCACGGGTCGTTGTCGCGGACGAAGCCGATCCGGCTGGCGACCCAGCCGGCGACGATCCGCACCGCCGCTCCGTTGGCTTGGTCCGGCGCGAGACGGCGATGCTCCGTCAGCCAGCCGGCGGTGGCGCGGATCGCCGGATCGAGCGCGGCCAGGGCCATGTCCCGGTCGCTCTTCGACCAGGACAGCGGCTCGTGCCATTCGAGGATCGCTCGGCGGGAGGCCGCCAGCGTGTCCTCCACGCCAAGGAAGGCCAGCGGCATCTCGGTCGCCTTTAGCGCTTCGGCGGCCCAATCGGTGTAGACGCCATATCGCACCGTTCCCGCCTGGCCCTCAGCGCTTTTCAGCACGCGATGAAAGCCGGCGCGCAACCGGTACCACGCCGGCTGCTCGAACAGGCCGTATGCCGGCGCACATTGCGCGCTCGCATCGTCGAGGCTTGATCCGTAAATGCTGCCGAAGGCAGCGAAGGCGGCGAGGTGCTTCGAGAAGATGAAGCAATAGGCCTTGTCGGTCTCGGCATTCGGATCGATGCCGGGGCTCTTGTCGAGCAGCAGACGCAGCAGCAGCAGCACGCCTTTCGGGTTGCCCTCCCTTGTTTCCTCGTCCGGCCGGCGGATCGACGCAACCCATTGGCTGGCATGGGGGTCGAGTTCGACGGCGGCGTCGATC
>CAZZWW010000201.1:2665-5970 GCA_964657815.1 Vulcanimicrobiota bacterium
GCGCGATCGAGGCTGCGGGCGGCTTCTTCGGCGCCGACGCCGCTCTCCGGGGCGTAGCGCGCGAGATAGGCCAGCCAAACGTCGGCGAAGGGACGTCCCGCCGCCGCGAAGCGCCGCATCGCGCCAGCCGCGGCCCTGGGGTCGCTCTCGACCTCCGCGACGGCCGCGTCGAACTCGAGCGCCTGTTCTCCCGCGACCCTCTCGAGAACCACGAGCCGCTTGCGCTCCGACGTCAGCAGGCACGCGTGCGGATCGGTCGCCTCCATCGCGCAGGCGTCGCGTTCGACAAGCCACGCTCGCTGTTCGGAGCGCAATGCGACCGTGTCCTCGCGGCTCATCAGCTTGGGCAGGTTTGTATACTGCTCGGCGATCTCGCGATCGGCCTTGGCGAGCTCGGGATCGGCGCAGATCGCCGTCTCGGTCGCGCCTCCGGGCTTGGCGCAGGAGAAGGACGGCAGTTGCGTCGTGATCTTGTCCGCCGTAGCGAACCTCGCGGCCTGCGCCGCGACGAGACAGGTGTCGCGCACGCGGGCATCCGAGCCGAGGCAGGCGGCGAGCCGAGCTCGATAGGCGGCATCGCCGTCGGCGAAAGCGGCGCCGTCCTGCGACGTGGCGCGTTCGGCGATGGTGCGAGCCGCCCGGGCGAGCTTGTCGTGCGTGGCCTTCGAACCGGGATGTGCACAGATCGCGCGAAGCGCCGCGGGCACTTCGTCCGCGGTACGACTCAAGAGCGAGGCGCAGCTCGACATATCCGCCTGTAGGGGCGTCGTGTCGGCCAAAGCGAACACGGCAGATCCGACGATCATAAGCAGGACCGCGATGGTGACGAACAGGGCGCGAAGAGCCAGGCGCATCGATGGATCCCGAACGATGCCACCGAGGTGGCGACCTGAAGAGGGAGCGCCTTGATCGCGCGAGGCGCCACGGTCTTGTTCGGCCTCCTTGCGCCAGGCTGCCCCCGTGGTGTCCGGATGAGTGAGGCGATGTGCGGATACCAGCCGACCGGTCGGGCACTCCACCGCTGGCTCTTGAGGCATCCCGCATGTCGAAGGCGTGCGGGACGCACGCATGCTGTCGCTGCTGTCTGTAAGTCACGACGACAGCCCGGCGAACGCGCGTCGGTGCGCCTGAAAACGCGTCGACCTACCCGAAATAATCCTGCAGCGCCCGCACCTCGAGGTCGCCCGCCTTGTACGCCCGTATACCCTGCGAGGCCGCCACCGCCCCCGCCAGCGTCGTGTAGTAGGGCACCTTGTGCAAGAGCGCGGCACGGCGCAGCGAGCGCGAGTCGGTCAGCGCCTGCGCGCCCTCCGTCGTGTTGAAGACCAGCTGAATCGTCCCGTTGGCGATGGCGTCGACGATGTGAGGCCGGCCCTCCGAGACCTTGTTGATCTTCTTGGCCGCGACGCCGTTCTCCTCGAGGAACTTGCAGGTGCCACCGGTCGCCCGCACGGAGAATCCGAGCCCGGCGAGCATCTTCACCGTCTCCAGGAGCCGCGGCTTGTCGACGTCGCGCACCGAGACGAACAGTGCGCCCGACGTCGGCACCTTGGTGCCGCCGCCGAGCTGGCTCTTGGCGAAGGCGATGTCGAAGGAGCGGTCGAGTCCGATGACCTCGCCGGTCGAGCGCATCTCCGGCCCCAGCACCGTGTCGACCCCGGGGAACCGGGCGAAGGGGAACACCGCCTCCTTCACGCCGACGTGGTCGTTGGTCATCGGCTTGAGGCCGAAGCCCGGCAGCGTCTCGCCGGCCATGAGCCGCGCCGCGATCTTGGCGATGGGCTCCCCGATGACCTTGGCGACGAAGGGCACGGTGCGCGACGCGCGCGGGTTCACCTCCAGCACGTAGATGTCGCCGTCCTTGATCGCGTATTGCACGTTCATCAGCCCGACGACATCGAGCGCCAAAGCGAGCCGCTTGGTCTGCGCCTCAAGCGCGGCCAGCATCTCCGGCGAGAGCGAGCGCGGCGGCAGCGAGCAGGCGCTGTCGCCCGAGTGGATGCCGGCCTCCTCGATATGCTCCATGATGCCGGCGACGAAGACATCCGTGCCGTCGCAGAGCGCGTCGACGTCGACCTCCACCGCGTCGGCGAGATAGCGGTCGAACAGCAGCGGGTTCTTGCCGAGCACCGAGTTGATCTGCCCGGTCTTGTCGTTGGGGTAGCGCGCCTTGATGTCCGAGGGCACCAGGCCCGGCAGCGTGCCGAGCAGGTACTCGCCGAGCGCGTTGTCGTCGCGCAGGATGGCCATGGCGCGGCCGCCGAGCACGTTGGAGGGGCGCGCCACCAGCGGCAGGCCGAGATCGCCGGCGACGTCGCGGGCCTGCTCCACGGAATAGGCGATGCCGTTCCTGGGCTGGCGCAGGTCGAGCTTGTCGAGGAGGCGCTTGAAGCGGTCGCGGTCCTCGGCGAGGTCGATCGAATCAACCGTGGTGCCCAGGATCGGGATGCCGTTCTTCTCCAGCGCCGGGGCGAGCTTCAGCGGGGTCTGGCCGCCGAACTGCACGATCACGCCTTTCAGCGTGCCGGCGGAGGATTCCACCGCCATGATCTCCATGACGTCCTCGGCGGTCAGCGGCTCGAAGTAGAGCCGGTCGGAGGTGTCGTAGTCGGTGGAGACCGTCTCCGGATTGCAATTGACCATGATGGTCTCGTAGCCCCGGTCGCGCAGGGCGAACGAGGCGTGGCAGCAGCAATAGTCGAACTCGATGCCCTGCCCGATGCGGTTGGGACCGCCGCCGAGGATCACGACCTTCTCTCGGGCCGAAGGCCGCGCCTCGTCCACCACCGTGCCGGCGAAAGGCGCGGCGTAGGTCGAGTACATGTAGGCGGTGGGGGTCGCGAACTCGGCGGCGCAGGTGTCGATGCGCTTGTAGGCCGGGCGCACGCCGAGCGCGTGACGGGCCCTGCGCACGGCGACCTCTTCCATGCGCGCGAGCGAGCCCAGCCGCGCGTCGGAGAAGCCGGCGGCCTTGAGCAGGCGCATGTTGCCCGCGTCCGGCGGCAGGCCGTGGGTGCGAACCCTGCGCTCCAGGGCGACGATCTCGGCGAGCCGCTCGATGAACCAGGGGTCGATCTTGCAGACCCCGTGGATTTCGTCGACCGTCATGCCCCGGCGCAGCGCCTCGCCGACCACCAGAAGCCGGTCCGGCGTCGGCCGGCCCAGCGCGGCGCGCAGCTTGTTGGCGTCCTCGCGCTCGTCGCCGGTCGATCCCTCGATCTCGATCTCGTCGAGGCCGTCGAGCCCGGTCTCCAGCGAGCGCAGCGCCTTCTGCAGGCTCTCGGCGAAGGTGCGCCCGATCGCCA
>CAZZWW010000202.1:0-5961 GCA_964657815.1 Vulcanimicrobiota bacterium
TACCGGCCCGCCGGCGCCGTGATCGATTCGCGGGTGCGCGGCTTTAAGCGCGTTTGGGTGCTTCTGGCAACGCGCTTGGCACACCGCCGGGCGCGATCGTGCCGCGCAACCGCCAGCCGGCAACGTGGTTTGCGGGTTCGTCGACGAGACTGAGCAGGGCGGCGAGCGCGATGAAGGCGGTAGCGGCGCCGATCGCGACGCTGGAGCTGGCGGCGCGAGCCGGCTTGCGAACATCCGTCATTGCGTCAGCCTCAGCGCCACGATCTGCTGCCCGATCTGCTGGAAGGCGGTGACGATGCCGGCGCCGTCGCTGGCCTGGAAGTAGTTGCCCGACGAGGAGGCGCAGCTCTTCAGGAGTGCGATACCCTGCGCGTCGATCGGGTCGGTCGCGACCGTCAGGGCGACGGTGTAGATCGTCACGCCCGCCGCCTTGGCGTTGGTGCAGGCCTCGAGCGTCACGTTGTCCATCTGGCAGCGATAGCTCGACGCCGTGGTGGCGACCGTCGTGCCAACGGCGTTGTTGCAGTCACCGTAGGAGGCGATGCGGTTGTTGGCGTAATAGCCGAAAGCCTCGTAAGTCGAGAGCCACGGGCTCGCATTGTTGGTGGTCCAGGAGTTGAAGCCATCGGTCATCAGGATGATGATCTTGGTGTTGGTCGCGGACGCTCCCCTCGAGCTCGCGTAGGTCTTCGGATTTTGCGGGCCGATCGTCGACGAGGAGGCCACTGGAAACGGGTTCACCACTGGCGACAGCGTCCGCCACGCCCACATGAGCCCGGTCGCGAGATTGGTGCTGCCGCCGGCCTGCATGGCGGTAATGGCGCTTGTGAGCGTTGAGCGATCGGTGGTGAGCGCCGTCAGCGGCGGCGAGCTGCACAGGAAGTTCGGCCCCGTGGTAATGCCCAACCCCGACGTGACCTGCACCGGAGTGGCCCCCTTGTACTTGCACACCATGGTCGCACCGGCGGCGGGGTAGATGTTGGGCTGGCTGTCGACGAGGTAGGGCAACGTGTCGGCCAGCGCCGCCTGCGGATTGAGAAGGCAGGCCGCCGGCAGGTTCACCGCGCCGGTGTCGTAGATGTAGGAATTGTAGAACTGATGGGGCTGGAGCAGCGACGGTCCGAGATTGACGCAGGCGACCGCGTCGGCGGCCACCTGGGTCAGAGGGTTCACGTAGAAGCAGTGATTCGGGTTGGTGTCGCCAGGGTCGTCTGGCGACAGGAAGGGCACGAACAGGCTGTCGGGGTTGGAGGCGCTGGCCGCCGTGTCGGACGTGGCGAGAGGCACCGGCCGCTCCTCGACGCAGCCGCCCCAGCTCGTGTTCATCGTGGCGAAAAGATCGAGCTTCGAGGTTGGATAGAACGAGGGCAGCAGCAGCGTCGCCGCAGGTCGGTGGAAGTTCTGCCAGTGGATCGACGACCTGCCCGCCGTGTCGAGGAAGGACGCGCCGGTGTTGGTGCCGACATTCACCAGCGCGGTGAACGGCACGAGCGAGATCGCCACGTTGGGCGTCGTCGTGCCAGCGGGATTGAGGATGTCGACGAGCTTCTGCGCCGCCGTCTGCAGCGCGGCGACCTTGCTCTGGCCGCCGGCCGATTCCGCCATCGAGCCGGAATTGTCGAGCGCCATCGCCACCTCGTAGGTCGAGCTGCTCGGCGGCTTGGCGCAGGCGGTTGCGGAAACCGCCACGGAAGGGACATGCGCGATCTGCAACAGCGTGGTCGGCACGGTGAGGGCGGTCTTGATGCAGATCTGGCGGGTCACCGCGTCGAGCGTGAGGTTCGTGACCGTGGCGTTGACTATGACGCCGCCGAGGTAGGTCTGGGCCGCGGTCCTCAGCGTCGACGTGGTCGAGGCGGACGTGAGCGCGTAGCGCGTGGCCGACAGCACGGCGGCGTCGCTCGCCTGCTGAAGGTTGTTGTGCTGCGTCGCCGCGCGGGAGAAGTCGATCGCGGCGCCGGCCATCAGCATCATCGGGATCGCCGCGAGCCCGAAGATCATGGCGGTTTGCCCCTCGCGGTCGGCCCAAAGCCGAGCGAACTCACGCCTCACGTTCCGTAGGGTCGTCATCTCCGCCGCCACTCCACTACCGGAGCACGCAGCAGGACAGCCTAAGGTGAACCTAGTCTTACAATGTAGCCGTCAAGTCTCGTTAGATTAGCATGACGCTGCGTAAGCGCAATGCGCGTCGCTTGGCATGGTCAACGGTTCGTTACTTAAAGGATGAAGCGGCTGAGATCGGCGTTGCGAGCGAGATCGCCGATGTTGCTTTCGACGAAGGCGCCATCGACGACGATCGTCTCGCCAGCACGGTCGGACGCGGTGAAGCTGACGTCGTCGAGCACGCGCTCCATGACGGTCTGCAGCCGGCGTGCGCCGATGTTCTCGACGGACGAGTTCACCTGCACCGCCACCTTGGCCAGGGCGTTGACGGCATCCGGCGTGAAGTCGAGCGTCACGCCCTCGGTCAGCATCAGCGCCTGATACTGCTTCAGCAGGCTGGCCTCGGTCTCGGTGAGGATGCGGCGGAAATCGTCCTCGTCCAGCGGCTGCAGCTCGACACGGATTGGCAGGCGGCCCTGCAGCTCCGGCAACAGGTCGGAGGGCTTGGAGACGTGGAAGGCGCCCGAGGCGATGAACAGCACGTGGTCCGTCTTCACCGGCCCGTGCTTGGTGTTGACCGTGGTGCCCTCGATCAGCGGCAGCAGGTCGCGCTGTACGCCCTCGCGCGAGACGTCGGCGCCGCCGCGGTTCTCCCGCGCGCAGATCTTGTCGATCTCGTCGAGGAACACGATGCCGTTGTTCTCGACCTGCCGGATCGCCTCGGCGACGATGGAGTCGTTGTCCATCAGCTTCTCGCTCTCCTCGGCGATCAGCGGAGCGTGCGCCTCCTTCACAAGCAGGCGCTTGGGCTTGGCCTGCTTGCCCATTCCCTTGCCGAAGATGTCGCCCAGATTGATCGCGCCGACGGAGGCGCCGGGCATGTTGGGCAGCTCGAACATCGGCATGCCACTCCCACCCTGCTGCAGCTCGACCTCGATCTCCTTGTCGTCGAGCTCGCCGGCGCGCAGCTTCTTGCGGAAGCTGTCGCGCGTCGCCGGCGAGGACTGCGCGCCGACGAGCGCGGTCAGCACGCGCTCCTCCGCCGCCAACTCGGCGCGGGCTTCGAGACCCTTGCGCTTGCCGTCCTTGACCATGGTGATCGCCGTCTCGACGAGATCGCGAACGATCTGCTCGACGTCGCGGCCGACGTAGCCGACTTCGGTGAATTTGGTCGCCTCGACCTTGAGGAAGGGCGCGTTGGCGAGCCTGGCGAGGCGGCGCGAGATCTCGGTCTTGCCGCAGCCGGTCGGCCCGATCATGAGAATGTTCTTCGGCAGCACCTCCTCGCGCATCGTTCCCTCGAGCTGCAGGCGGCGCCAGCGGTTGCGCAGCGCGATTGCCACGGCGCGCTTGGCGTCCTTCTGGCCGACGATGAAGCGGTCGAGCTCGGAGACGATCTCGCGGGGAGAAAAATCGTTCATGTGGTCGAAGTCACCAGGGGATGGGGCAGCCGGCCGGCAAGCGCGCGCGGGAGGCGGCGGAGGATGGCGCGGCGCAGCGGGTGCCAGCCGGCCGAAAGCAGCAAGATGAAGGCGCCGAGCGCCAGCAGGACCAAAGGCACGAGATAGGCAGAGCCGGTGAGCCCTGCAGCGCGGATCAGGGTCGAGAGCGCGAAGCCGGCATAGACCAGGCCGGAGACGAGGATCGCGCGGCGGTCGATGATCACGGCAAGGAAGCCGAGCGCGATGAAGACCCAGAGGATGCCGACCGCCGCACCTGTCGTGAGGCGGAGGTCGAGCCCGTGGAGGAACCCGCGGATCAGCGGATGCACGATCAGCGGTGCGGCGAGGAGGTGCAGCCAGAACGCGATGTCGGTGCGCCGCGTCAGGCGTTCCGGGTCCGACATGTCGAAGCGCATGGCCAGCGCGAACACCGCGAGGCCGCAGAGAAACAGCACGAGATTGATCGCCGTCTCGGTGATGCCGGGGACGAGGCCGACGACGGTGCTGATCGCGAGGACGCAGAGAGCGCCGACGCTGGCGGCTACCGTGATGGGCACGCGGAAGCGGACGTAGTGCATCGCCGCCAGCCCGGCGGTGACGAGGGCGGCAAGCCCCAGCGGCAGGAACTGCAGGGGCACGATGCCGAGGATGGACCGGCCCTGCGCGACAGGCGAGGCCGACGGCAGAAGCGACGCGAAGATCTGCGCGGCCAGCACGAAGACGGCGCCGACGAAGACGACGAGCAGCACGATGCTCGGCAGGGCCATCCGGCGCTTGAGGGTGAAGAACTCGGCCAGCAGCCAGGCGCAGGCCGCGGCCCCGGCGTAGGCGAGGGTCGAACCTGTGCCGGCACTCATTAGGAAGAGCAGTGCGCCAAGGAACAGCACGATCCCGATCGTGACGAAGATGTCCGCGAAGCCGGTGACGAAGCGCAGGCTCTCGTCGTCGATCGGCTCGGGCGAACTCTCAGGCGTGACCTCGGCCTCGATCCCGCGCAGGTGCTCGACCTGCTTCGGCGTCAGCACCGCCCGTTCTAAGGCGAGCCCGAGCGCGCGCTCCGAGATCAAGCGCCGACGCTTTCGACCACGATGTTGCCGTTGGTGTAGACGCAGATCTCGCCGGCGATGGCGAGAGCGCGGCGCGCGATCGTTTCGGGATCGCTCTCGTAACCCATAATCGCCCGGCCTGCGGCCAGCGCATAATTTCCACCGGAACCGATCGCGATCACGCTGCCCTCCGGCGTCGTCTCAGGCTCGAGCACGTCGCCGTTGCCGGTTAGCACGAGGCCGACCTCCTTGTCGGCGACGAGCATCATCGCCTCGAGCCGGCGCAGGAAGCGGTCGGTGCGCCAGTCCTTGGCGAGCTCGACGCAGGCGCGCATCAACTGCCCGGGATATTGGTCGAGCTTGGCCTCGAGCCGTTCGAACAGGGTGAAGGCGTCGGCGGTGGCGCCGGCGAAGCCGCCGATCACGTCGCCCTTAGCGAGGCGCCGCACCTTGCGCGCATTGCCCTTGATGACGGTCTGCCCGAACGAGACCTGCCCATCGCCCGCGATCACCGTGCGGCCGGCCTTGCGCACCATGACGATGGTGGTGCCGTGCCAGCTCGGCGGCTGCGGCGTGAGATCGGACATGAAGGCGGGGATCCGGAGCGGTTAATCGAAACCCGATCTATGAAGGACACCGGCAGCGCGCAACCCTCCGCGGGCTTATGTGTCATTATCAAACAACCGAAGCATCGATGTTGACGACTTGGCAATATCGAATCCGCCAAAACAATGATTGCCGTTAAAAGACAGAGGCTTGGCTTAGGTAAATCTTAAATGGGCATGGCTAATGTGAGGCTGTGCCCGCCGCGTCCGCGAGTAAAGTGTCATGAGTGAGTCGTTCCGTCCCAGGGTCAAGTATGTCATCGGCCCCGACGGCAGTCCGTTGACGATCGCCGACCTGCCTCCGACCGGCACCAAGCGCTGGGTCATCCGGCGCAAGGCCGAGGTCGTCGCTGCCGTGCGTGGCGGCCTGTTGTCTCTCGAGGAGGCCTGCAACCGCTACACCCTGACGGTGGACGAGTTCCTCTCCTGGCAGATGTCGATCGACCAGCACGGCCTCGCCGGCCTGCGCACGACGCGGTTGCAGCACTACCGCGCCTGATCGCCCGACGCGTCTCTTGCCCGTTCTGCCCGCTCGGTTGCTCCGGGCAGGCTTTTCGTCGATCGCGGCTCTGGTAGAGGTTCGGCAGCCGGCGGCAGTCCCGGTTCCGCCGGTGCCCCGTTCGATAGATTGCGCACAAGATGCCATCGCGCTAGGCGACGATGATGAGCGACTCGACGCGACCACTCGGCTGGCGATTCTGCTCCAGGGCGGTCGCGTTCGTCGCGGTCGCCCTGTGCGGTGTTGCTCCGGCCGCCGCTGCCTCG
>CAZZWW010000203.1:0-5961 GCA_964657815.1 Vulcanimicrobiota bacterium
CGTTGACGCCGGTCACCAGCACCTCGTCGACGCCCTTGGCCTTGAGCTCCTCGTAGGCGGCGATGTAGGGCGGCAGGTGGTTCATCGAGCAGGTCGGGGTGAAGGCGCCGGGCACGGCGATCAGCACGACCTTGCGGCCGGGGAAGATCTCGGCGGTGGTGCGCGGCGCCGGACCGTCCTCGGTCATGACGAAAAAGGTGGCGTCCGGGATCTTGCCGCCGACTTCGATGCTCATCGTTCGCTCCGTTTCGTTGCGGCGCACGCCTTACTTCGCCGGCGGCCCCACGTCGAATGTTTCCGTGACGCTCGTCGGCGCCTTGGCACGCGCCAGCACCAGCGTCACCGGCACGGTCGGCGATTTCGGTGCGGTGACGCTCTGCTGCGCCGTGACCATCCATTTGTCCGGAGCGACCTTCTTGGAAACGAAGTAGAATCCCTCCGGCGCGTCGGGGAAGATGTCGTCGGGCGCATCGGCGCCGTTCCAGCTCAGCGTCCAGGTCGGATCCGGCTTGCTCTTGTCGCGGACGATGGCGAGCGGCGCGCTCGCGACCGGCTCCGGCACCTTGGCGAGCGCCGCCGCGACGTCGTCGCCACCCACCGCGGCGCCGCGCGGCGTCAGCGTCAGCGTCGCCTCGCCGTGGCCCGGCAGACAGATCTTGTTGCAGACGGCGTAGGTGACGTCGACGTGGAGCACCGCCGGCCTGCCGCGGTCCACCGGCGTCACGGCGACGGGAAACACCACGCCGTTGCCGTAGCCGAAGGCGTCGATGCCCTCCTCGCTGATGCGCGAGGGCACGGGGAAGCTCACGGTGGCCTCGGCGACGTTGTCGGACCCGTTGAAGGCGAAGACGGGTGGGACCCCGGCTTCGCCAGGGATCTTCCAATAGGTGTGCGACCCCGGCGCCATGGTGAGATCGACGCCGGCTTCGTATCGCCCGTCGCGGAGGCCGCCGGCGGAAACGAGCCGCAGGATGGACATCTGGCCGCCCGTTTGCGGCATCATCTTCGGCTCCGCGCGAGCTTCGAATGCGCCGGCGGCGATGCCGAAAGCACACATCGTCGAGCAAAGCGTCCGGACCGTTCGAACGGATGCAGATGGATGGATGGAAATTTGCTTAGATGTCATCGAGGGGTTCGCCACGGGTGAATCGCTGGAGAGCGCAGGAACGGCAATTACGGCAAGACGACGAGATAGGGCTCGCAATTAAGAGGCCGCTGGCATGAGATATTCGACCGGAAATCACGAGGCGCCGGAAAGCGCTGCCGCCGAACCCGCATCGGGCAAGCCTCCCGAACTGCCCCCCGCCGTGCCCGTCTCCGATCGCGTCCACAGCCACGGCGGCTTCCTCGACGGCCAGATGCTCGTCGCCATGCCCGGCATGGAGGACGAGCGCTTCGCCCGATCGGTGATCTATCTCTGCGCCCATTCCGACGAGGGCGCGATGGGCATCGTCATCAATCGCGCCGCGCTCAAGGTCAAGTTCCCCGAGCTCTTGGTGCAGCTCGACGTGATCGAGAAGGACGAGGCGATCCGGCTGCCGGGCAAGGCTGGTTCGATGCAGGTCCTGACCGGTGGACCGGTCGAGACGGGGCGCGGCTTCGTGCTGCATTCCTCCGACTTCTTCATCGACAACTCGACGCTGCCGATCGACGACAAGGTCTCGCTGACCGCGACGATCGACATCCTGCGCGCCATTGCGAAGGGCGAGGGACCGGACCGCGCCGTGCTGGCGCTCGGCTATGCCGGCTGGCAGGCCGGCCAGCTCGAGGCCGAGATGGGGGGCAACGGTTGGCTCAACGTGCCGGCCGACACCTCGCTGATCTTCGATCGCGCGCTCGACTCGAAGTACGAGCGCGCGGTGAAGACGCTGGGTGTCGAGCTGTCGCGGCTCTCCAGCGAGTGCGGACGCGCCTGAAGGGCAGGCAGGGAGGCCGCGCCTCCCTGACGCCTTGCAAGGGCGGTGGCCTCCGCTATCGTCGAGCCCATGGAAGGTGGTGGCGATCAAGCAGCCGTGGCGGAGGCCGAGTTCCTCGCCTGGGCGGAGCCTAGGGACGAGCGCTTCGAACTTGTCGAGGGTGCCGTCGTGATGCGGGCCGGCGCCTCGCGCGATCACGAGCGGATCGCCGAGGCCGTATTCGCGGCACTGTACGCTCAGGTCGACCCCGGCGTCTTCGACGTCAACAAGGGTGATTTCGGCGTACGGGTCGGGGAAGCAACGGGGCGTGGCAGCATTCTCTACCCGGACGTGGTCGTCGATCGTCAGAGCGGCGACGGCGATGAACGCGTCACGACGACGGCCCTGGCGATCGTCGAGGTGCTCTCGCCGAGCACCGACCTCGCGCATCACGTCCGCAAGCGCGATCTCAATCGTCGCGTGGAAAGTTTGATCACCGACCTGGTCTTCGACCAGAAGGTGCCTGCCGTCCGAGTCTGGCGCAGGGGCGCCGAAGGTTGGCAGCCTGAGCCGATCGTCATGCACACCTCCGCCGCACGGATCGAGCTGCTCGAAGGCGGCGCTGCGCTCGTGCTCGCGGACGTCTACCGCAAGACGTACGGCGCACAGCCTTGAGCGCATGATCGTCGGCACCGCCGGCCACGTCGACCACGGCAAGACCGCGCTGGTGCGCGCGCTGACCGGCGTCGACACCGACAGGCTCAAAGAAGAGAAGGCGCGCGGGATCACCATCGATCTCGGGTTCGCCTACATGCCTCTGGAAGGCGGCGGCACGATCGGCTTCGTCGACGTGCCCGGCCACGAGCGTCTCGTACGCACCATGGTCGCCGGCGCCGCCGGCATCGACTTCGCGCTGCTGGTGATCGCCGCCGACGACGGGATCATGCCGCAGACCCGCGAGCACCTCGACATCCTGGGCCTGCTCGGCCTCACGCGCGGGCTTGTCGTCGTGACCAAGTGCGACCGCGTCGCCTCGGACCGTCGCGCCGCCGTCGCCGCCGAGATCGCCTCCGCCGTCGCCGGCACGCCCTTCGCCGGCGCCACGCTTGCCTTCGTGTCGGCGCGCACCGGGGAGGGCATCGACGCGTTGCGCCGGCGCCTGACCGCGGAAGCCGACGCCGCGGTGCCGAGACGCGCCGGCGGCCTGTTCCGCCTGCCGGTCGACCGCGCCTTCACCCTGGCGGGTGTCGGCACGGTCGTCACCGGCACCGCGCTGCAGGGCACGGTGCGCGTCGGCGACGAGGTCGCCGTGCTGCCCGGTCGCCGCCGCGCCCGCGTGCGCTCCCTGCACGCGCAGAATCGCGAGGCGGAGCAGGGCGCCGCCGGCGAACGGCTCGCCCTCGCTCTGGCGGGTCCGGGCATCGACCGGGACACCGCGACGCGCGGCGCCTGGATTTGCGCGGGCGCGGATCCTGCCACGACCACGCGCTTCGACGCCGATCTGCGCCTGCTCCAGGGCGAGCCGCGAGCGCTACGCGACGGCACGCCGGCGCACCTCCACGTCGGTGCCGGCGACGGGCTTGCGCGCGTGGTGGTGCTGGAGGGCACGGCAGTCTCGCCGGCAGCTGATGCGCCGGTACAGGTGGTGCTCGACGCTCCCCTGCCGCTGCGCCACGGCGACCTGTTCGTCCTGCGCGATGCCAGCGCCCAACGCACGATCGGCGGCGGGCGTGTCTTGGACCCGCGTGCGCCGCTGCGCCGCCGCCGCTCGCCCGAGCGCCTGGCGCGGCTCGACGCGCTGCGCCCCGGGGACCCGGCCGAGGCGCTCTTGCGCCTGCTCGCGCTCGAGCCCGGCCTCGAGGATCTCGCCGGCTTTCGCGCCGACCGCGGCCTCACCGATGCCGAGGCGGCCGACCTGCGCGTCGGTCTCCGGCTCGAGCTGCTGCAGGATGGCCCGGCGGCCTTTGTGGCGACGGCGGCCTCCTGGAGCACCCTGCGCGGGCGCGCGGAAACGCTGCTCGCCGCCTTCCACGCCGACAATCCGGAGCTGCCTGGCATCGCGGGCGAGCGGCTCCGGCTGGCGCTCGGCCTGCCCAAGGCGATGTTCCCGGCGGTGCGGGCGCGGCTCCTCGCCGAGAAGCGCGTGACGCTGCGCGGGCACTGGCTGCACCTGCCGGGCCACGTCGCCGAGCTCGGCGCCGAGGACAAACGGCTTGCCGCGCTGGTGCGCCCCCGCGTCGCCGCCGAGCGTTTCAAGCCGCCGCGGGTACGCGACATCGGCAAGGAGATTGGCGCCGAGGAAAACGCCGTGCGGCGGACCTGCAAGGCGCTGGCGCGCACCGGCGACCTCGTCGAGGTGGCGCACGACCACTTCTTCCTGCGAACCACGGTGGCCGAGATGGCGAACATCGCGCGAGGTTTGAGCGACGGCGGCACGACCTTCTCCGCCGCCGACTTCCGCGACAGGCTCGACAACGGCCGAAAGGTCGCCATCCAGATCCTCGAGTTCTTCGACCGCCACGGTCTCACCCGCCGCGACGGCGACCTGCGCCGCGTGGTGAAGGCGCCGGAGCTGGTGTTCGGGACGACGGAGGCGGGGTAGGGGTTCGTCATCATGACGGTGCGACGCGACGGCTCCGGAACGAAGCTTGGCCTCGCTCGATTTTCGCGACCATGAAGCGTCCCTCGCCGACCGCCGCCAAGATTCGAGACGCCGCACCGCCCAAGAAGGCTGCCAAGAAGGCTGCAGCCAAAGCCGAGACGGTGGCCGAGATCGAGGAGACGATCTCCGACGGCAGCGAGGAGAACCGCGAGGCCGCGGAGGCGGCGGGCCTCGTCTACGTCACCGACGACACCCCGGGCATCACCCGCAGGAAATCCGGCAAGGGCTGGACCTTCCTCGACGCCAAGGGCCGGACCATCACCGACTATTGGGCGAAGAAGCGCATCGAGAAGATCGGCGTGCCGCCGGCCTATACCGACGTGTGGATCTGCCCCAAGGAGAACGGCCACATCCAAGCCACCGGCCGCGACGACAAGGGCCGCAAGCAGTACCGCTACCATGCCAAGTGGAGCGAGGCGCGCGACGCCGCCAAATACGCCCACATGGCCGAGTTCGGCCAGCTGCTGCCGGACATCCGCGCCCGCGTCGACTCCGACATGCGCAAGCAGGGCCTGCCCCGTGCCAAGGTGCTGGCCACCGTCGTGTCGCTCCTGGAGAAGTCGCTGATCCGCGTCGGCAACGAGGATTATGCCAAGGACAACAAGAGCTACGGCCTGACCACGTTGCGCAACCGCCACCTCGACATCGAGGGCGCGACCATGCGCTTCGACTTCAAGGGCAAGAGCGGCAAGACATGGAACCTCGACGTCAAGGACCGTCGCGTCGCCAAGGTGGTGCGCTCGATCCAGGACCTGCCGGGCCAGCAGCTGTTCCAGTACGTCGACGAGGAGGGCAAGCGCCAGCCGGTCGATTCGTCCGACGTCAACGAATACCTGCGCGAGATCTCCGGCGGTGCCGACATCACCGCCAAGGACTTCCGCACCTGGGCCGGCACGGTGCTGGCCTCGCTCGCGCTGCAGGAGTTCGAGGCGGTCGACAGCCAGGCGCGCATGAAGAAGAACGTCAAGGCCGCGATCGAGACCGTGGCCAAGAAGCTCGGCAACACCGTCACCATCTGCCGCAAGTGCTACGTGCACCCCCACGTCATCGACTCCTACCTCGACGGCTCGCTGATGCAGGGCATCAAGCAGGAAGCCGAGGCGACCCTGAGCGAAGGCGGCGACAGCTTGAAGCCGGAGGAGGCGGCGTTACTTGGCCTCTTGAGCCGCCGCATCGGCGCGGACGTCAAGGCGGGCCGGGTGGCCAACAAGGTCGCCTAAGCCCGCCAGCAGAAGGAACACAGCCATGGCTACCCTCTACCCCGTCGCCGGCGCGGCCATCGTGGTCGCCGGTGCCGACAAGCTCGTCGGCAATCGCGGCTATGCCACCATGTTTCGCCATCTCGGCTGGTCCGACGACGCCATGCGCACCGCCGCCGCCGCCGAGGTCATCGGCGGCGCGCTG
>CAZZWW010000204.1:0-5960 GCA_964657815.1 Vulcanimicrobiota bacterium
GAACCATGCTGAAAGCGTGGCGCCAAACATCCGCCGGCTGGCGCGCCCTGAGGGATTCGAACCCCCGACCCTCGGGTTCGAAGCCCGATACTCTATCCAGCTGAGCTAAGGACGCGTGACAGCGTTCTATCCGCGTTCGACGGCGCCTTCAACGCCGACGTAGGCGGCGGCGATCGCACCGGGTGTGGTCCACCACGTGCCGGGACGGTGCGCGATCGCTTTCAGGGCCATGCGCAGGCGACGCAGGCGGTGCGGCTGACCGAAGAGGTAGGGGTGCAGCGCCACGGCGAAGACCAGCGGCTGGCGCGCGGACTGGTCGAGCATCTCGGCGAAGCCGTCCTCCACGCTTTCGCAGAAGGCGGCCGCCTCACCCTGCCGGGCGATCAGCGCCGGAATGTCGTTGAGCTCCTGCGGGTAGGGGACCGAGAGAATGCGTCCGCCGCCTCGCGTCGCCATCCACACGGGCTGGTCGTCCATCGCCCAGTCCAGGAGATAGTCGTAGCCGGCCTCGGCGAGGAGATCGGGGGTGATCGGACCCTGCGAGATCCACGGCCCCAGCCAACCCCGCGGTGCCCTGCCCTCGGCCCTCGTGAGCACCTGCGTCGCCTCGGCTATGAGCGCGCGCTCGGCCGGCTCGTCGAGGCCGCCTTGCCGCTCGGCGTTGGTGCGCCCGTGCGCGACGATCTCGTCGCCCCGCACCCGGAACGCCGCCGGGACGCTCGGGCAATGATCGTAGATGGTGCTGTTCACCAGCGCCGCGCAGGGCAGACCCAGCTCGTCGAGAAGGTCGAGCATCCGCCAGACGCCGACTCGGTTGCCGTACTCGCGCCAAGACCAGTTCAGCACGTCGGGTTGCCCGTGCTTGGGTGCGAACTCGGCGCCGAGGCCCTCGCCGAAGGCGAAATGCTCGAGGTTGATCGCGATGTAGCAGGCCAAGCGCGCGCCGCCGGGCCAGGAAAAGTGCGGGCGGTCGCCGATGGCGGAATAAGGGAACCGGCCGTGGTCCGGCAGCGTGCTCAAGCGCGTTCCGGCCGCTGGCTGCCGCCGGGCAGCATGCGGGAGAGCTCGGCTTCGTGATCGATCGCGTGGTGCTTGAGCACAGCGGCGACGTGCACGGCGAACAGGGCGTAGAGCGCGTAGCCGAGCCAGACGTGCGCTGCGCCGAAGGCCGAATGCATCGCCTCTTTGGGTCCGGCCGGCAGGTTTTCGATGAAGCCGATGCGTGGGAAGGACACCAGGCCGTAGAGCTCGATCGGGTGGCTCGCCGCGAGCTTCCAGGCGGAATCGTGGATGTAGCCGGTGAGCGGCAGCAACAGCATGACCGCGTAGAGCAGGAAATGGGCGAGATGCGCGCCCTTGCGCTCGTAGGCGGGATACGCGCGCGGCAACGGCGGAGGCTTGTGCCCGAGGCGCCAGAGAATGCGCAGGAGAACGAGCCCGAGCAGCGTCAGCCCGATGGACTTGTGCATGTCGATCAGCGGCCGCACGTGGGCGTCGTCGGCGTTGGCCGCCTCGAGACCGTAGACCACGTTGACCAGCAAAAGCGCGGCGACAAGCCAGTGCAGGATCATCGCCGTGCGATTGTAGCGTTGCACCGGCTCCTCGTAGGGCAGGCGTTCGCCGATTGTGCTCGTCATGCGCTGCTCCTGCTGACGCCTGCGGCACACAAGCCAGACGTGCGTCCCGTGAACCCTGCCATGTCGAAGATCGTCCGCAAAGCTTGCTAAGGGTCGCGGCCATGCCAAGCCCCGCAGCCTTCGACGCCACCGACCTGGAATGCGCCTTCGCCGCGGCCTCACCGCGGCGCGCGCCCCGCCCGACGCCCTGGCCGAGCCTGGTGATCCACGGCGGCGCGGCGCTTCTGTTCGTGCTGCTGGCCACGCGCGCCTTCGCCGCCTCGAACCTCGTGGCCTGGTCGGCCGGCTTCGCCTATCTTCTCTACGACACAGCCTTGATCGCGATCGTGTTCCGCCAGACCCTGCCGCTGCTGCGCCCGACCGCTCCGGTCGTCCCTCGAGGTGAACGCCCGACGCTCGGCGTCATCGTCGCCGCCTACGACGAGGCGGCCGTTCTGCCGGTCACCCTGCGCGCCCTGCTGGAGCAACGCGATCCGCCGGAGGTGGTGCTGATCGCCGACGACGGCTCGCGCGACGCCACGCCCGACGCGCTGGCCGCCTTCGGCTTGGCGATACCGGCGCTCGATGCGGTCTCCGTCAGCACCACTCACCCTTCGTTGCGCTGGCTGCGCCTGCCGCACGGCGGCAAAGCGCGGGCGCTCAACGCCGCGCTCCTCGTCGTCGAGACCGAACTCGTGGTCACGGTCGACGGCGACACCTTGCTCGACCGCGGCGCCTGCGGGGCGTTGCGCGCCACCTTCGCGACGGATCCTCGCCTCGTCGCCGCGACTGGCGTGATGACGCCTTTGTGCGGGCTGGGCCCGGCCGCGCACCTGCTCGAAAGCTTCCAGACCTACGAGTACATCCGCAACTTCCTCGGCCGCTACGCCTGGGCCAGCATGGATGCGCTGCTGCTCGTCTCCGGGGCCTTCGCCGGCTTCCGCCGCGACGCCGTGCTCGCGGTCGGCGGCTTCGATCCGGCCTGCATGGTGGAGGACTACGAGCTGATCCACCGCCTGCTGCGGTACGGCGCGCAGAAGCGGCTCGGCTGGGTGACGCACGTGGTCGGCGGCGCCCGCGCCGTCACCGAGGCGCCCTCGACCGTTCCTGCCTTCCTCCGCCAGCGCCGCCGCTGGTTCTGCGGCTTCCTGCAGACCCAATTCTGGTACCGCGACATGGTCGGCAACCGCAGCTACGGTCGGCTCGGCCTGGCCATGCTGCCGATCAAGGCGCTCGATACGCTGCAGCCGCTCTACGGCCTGTTCGCCGTCGCGCTCCTCGCCGCGTTCCTGCTCACAGGGCGGGCGCCGCTGCTGGTGCCGGCGAGCGGCGCCTACGCCGGCAAGATCGCGCTCGATTACGCGTTCCATCTCTGGTCGGTGCGGCTCTACCGGCGCTGGGTCGATCCCGACACGAAGGCCCGGCTCGGCAAGGCTCTGCTGTATGCCCTCGCCGAGCCGTTCACCTTCCAGGTGTTGCGCCACCTCGGCGCGGCGCTCGGCTGGGTGGCCTTCTTGACCCGCTATCGTGCCTGGGGCCGGCAGACGCGATCGGCGCTGGTGGCGCCGGGCATCCGCGCGACCGATGAGCGCGGCGCCATCTGAGCCGCGAGCGCCGCGATCAGCGTTTCATGTCCGGCGGCAGGTGGCGGTTGGCGGCCTCGCGTTCCTCCTTCTCGCGGATGATCGCCTCGTAGGCCGCCTTGGCTTCGGGCGAGGCGATCACGCGCCGGCCCTTGGGCGTCGAGCGCTTGGGGGCCTTCTTGTAGGTGTCGGGCGGGGTCGCCATGACGTCGGTCCTCACGAGCCCGGAGAGAAGATCAGCACGCGCAAGCCTGCCGCCTGGTCCGAGCCCGGCATCTTGCCGGTGACCACCGGTTTGCCGGCACTCGCCGCATCGAGGCCGCAGAACGCCACGACGGAATTGGGCTGCGGCTTGCTCACGGCGACGGTGGCGCCGGGATTGTCCAGCCATCGCGCCGGCCCGTCGTTGGCCAGCGTGATGTCGGAGACGATCGCGACCGATCCCTTGGCCTTCAGCAGTGCCTTGGCGGCCGCCATCACCTGCGGCGTCAGGCAGACCTGGTCTTTGAGCGCGTTGAAGCCGGCGAGGCTCGCCGCATCGACGTGGTAGGTCGCCTTCACCGGCGCGAAGCCGACGACGACGTCGGTCACCGCGTCGGGCTCCAGCGCGAGCGTGAAGCCGTGCACGACGTGAAGGCTCCAGTCGGCGATGACCGGCGTGTCCGGTTGCGCCGGGTCGCGCGGCGTGACCAGGCCGAGCGCCTCCAGCTTGGCGAGCGTCTCGGGCTTGGCGGCGGCGATCGCCTTGTCGGTGGCCTCGCCGAAGGGGATGAGCGGCATGGCCTCGGCTTTGAGATCGGCGGCGCGATCGATGCCGAGCGCGATCGCCTGCAGGTGCGGCGTCGTCGCCACGACGGCATCGCCGGCCTTCACCTCGAGCTTCTCCGGGTTCTCCGGCACCGCGGAAGGCAGCTCGTAGATGTTGTTGGTCTCGGTGTTCACCTCGAGGTCGGGCAACGCCACGCTGGCGGCCAGCGACAGCTTGGCCTTGCCCTTGTTGCGCAGCTTGTAGGCGTAGCCGACATGATCGATCGCGACGTCGACCGCCATGCCCTCGACCTGGAGCGCGGGGTCAGAGGCCACGGCCATCGAGCCGAGCGTCAGCGGCGCCTGGCTCGGCTGGTCCTCTTCCTCCTCGCCCTGTTGGGCGGGGGCAGCCCGCGCTTCGCAGAGTGCCGCGCCTGCCAGGAAAGGGACTGCGACGGCCACGGCTGCCATCGAGCGGAGAAGCACGGACAAGGACGGTTTCGCCATAAGACCCCCCGATGCGGCGTTGCGCGGCGCTGCCTAGCACATCCGGCCGCGCCGCGACACAGACTGTGCCGCACGGACGGCAAGCCCTTGTGTAACCGAATGTAATGCGAATTGAATGGAGCGTTAACCTTTTGAAGGACCACGGGAAAGCATCATTGCCGCGAGTTCCGCGACGCCTCGTGTGACAAGCGTGTCTTCCGTGCTCTTGCCGCTAAAACGAGCAATGATATCCCTCGATCCACGACATCAACGCGCCGTCGCGGTCCGCCGCGACCCAACGAAGATTGTAAGAGCTGTGCAGAAACAGAAAAGCCTCGCCGATTACGCCGAGAAGCGCCTCCGGCTCGCCGGCGGCAACTACCTCGTCGAGCACAATCCCTTCTTCGTGCCCGTCGACAAGGCCCGCCAGGATGCCGCCGCCCGCGGCGCGCGCTTCACATCCTTCGCCAACTACGACTACCTCGGCCTGAGCGGTAACGCCTCGATCAAGGCCGCGGCCATCGCGGCGGTCCAAGGGGTCGGCATCGGCGCCTTGGCCTCCCGCCTCGTCGGCGGCGAGCGCGACAGCCACAAGGACCTCGAGCGCGCGCTGGCGAAGTTCGTCGGTGTCGAAGAGGTCATGACGCTGGTCTCGGGCTATCTCACCAACGTCACCGTGATCTCGCATATCATGGGCAACCGAGGCGTCATCTTCCTCGACGAGCTCTCCCACAACTCGATCATCTCCGGCTGCCGCGCGACGCAGTGCGAGGTGATCATGTTCCGCCACAACGACCTCGACCATCTCGACGAGTTGCTCACCGAGAACCGCTGCAAGCACAAGAACGCGCTGATCGTGTCCGAGAGCCTTTTCTCGATGGACGGCGACATCGTCGACCTGCTGGCGCTGGTCGAGCTGAAGAAGAAGCACTCGACCTGGCTGCTGCTCGACGAGGCCCATTCGATCGGCGTGCTCGGCGCGGAAGGTCGGGGCTTGTGCGAATACACCGGCGTCGACCCGGAGGAGATCGACCTCATCGTCGGCACGCTCTCGAAGAGCTTCGCCTCCTGCGGCGGCTTCGTCTGCGCGAAGCACGCCGTCATCAAGTGGTTTCGCCACACCCTGCCCGGCTTCGTCTATTCCGTCGGCCTGTCGCCGGTGATCAGCGCCGCCGCACTCGCCGCACTCGATCTGGTGCAGAGCGAGAGCTGGCGCATCGCCAAGCTCGCCGCCAACAGCGAGCTTTTCGTCGAATGCGCCCGCGAGGCCGGCCTCGACACCGGCCCGGCGATCGGCCGCGGCGTGGTACCGATCCTGTTCCGCGACAGCTACGAGACCCTCGCGGCCTCGCGGTTCCTCGACGCGCACGGCTTCTACGTGCCGCCGATCATCCAGGTCGGTGTGCCCAAGGACCAGCCGCGCCTCCGCTTCTTCCTGTCGGCGTCGCATGACGAAGCCGATATCCGGGCCGTGATCGACTGCCTCGCCGACTTCCATGCGCAGCACGTCGCCACGATGCCGGCCGAC